>NZ_JANLOF010000005.1:0-97869 GCF_025466135.1 Pseudomonas sp. 14P_5.3_Bac1
CCCCCCCCCCCCCCCCGCCCCCCCCCCCCCCCCCCGCCCCCCCCCCCCCCCCCCCCGGCGGGGCGGGGCCCCCCCCCCCCCCCCCCCCCCCCCCCCCCCCCACTGCGCGACGGTGTCGGGCTTAGTGCGCAAACAGCGAGTTGCCCTTCTGCCCCGCGAGTTTTTCAGGCTTGATCAGGAACCGTGCCAGCGCCGGCAGCAGCCACAGCGCGCCGAACATGTTCCACAGCAGCATGAAGGTCAGCATCAGGCCCATGTCGGCCTGGAACTTGATGGCCGAGAAAATCCAGGTGCACACGCCGATGGCCAGGCACAAGCCGGTGAACAGCACGGCTTTGCCGGTCGACTTGAGGGTTTGGTAGTAGGCCTCTTGCAGTGGCAGGCCGGCGCGCAGGAAGCTTTCCAGACGGCTGTAGATGTAAATGCCGTAGTCCACGCCAATCCCCACGCCCAGCGCCACCACCGGCAGGGTCGCGACCTTGACGCCGATACCCATGAACGCCATCAACGCGTTGCCCAGCACCGAGGTCAGCACCAGCGGCAGCACGATGCACAGGGTGGCGGCCCACGAGCGGAAGGTGATCATGCACATGGTCGCCACGCACAGGTACACCAGGATGAGGATGGTCAGTTCCGATTCCTTGATCACCTCGTTGGTCGCCGCTTCGATCCCGGCGTTGCCGGCGGCGAGGATGAATTCCAGGCCGTCCTTGTTGTTTTCCTTGGCGAAGTCCTGCACCGCATGCACCGCGCGGTCGAGGGTTTCGGCCTTGTGGTCGTTGAGGAACACCAGCACCGGCGCGAGCGAGCAATTGTTGTTGTACAGGCCGTCGGCACGGGCGATGGAGTTGTTCAGCACGTCGGGGTTGCGCGACAGGGTTTCCCATTTCAGGTTGCCCTCGTTCATGCCCTTGATCATCTGCTTGGACACGGTCACCAACGAGATCGCCGATTGCACGCCTTCGGTGTTCTGCATCTTCCACATCAACTGGTCGATGGGCGCCATGGCTTCATAGCGCGAGCAGCCTTCGGCACGGGTCTTGACCATTACCACCAGCACGTCGGAGCTGGTGGAGTAGTTGTTGATGATGAAGTTGTTGTCTTTGTTGTAGCGCGAGTCCGGGCGCAGTTCCGGTGCGCCCTGGTCGAGGTCGCCGATTTTCAGGTTCTGGCTGTACCAGAGGCCGCCACCGAAGGCGATCAGCGCCAGCAGGATGGACACCGGCGCGACTTTGGCGCTGGCGAATTTGGACAGCAGGCGCCAGAACGGGTGTTCGCGGTGCGCGTCCTTTTTGCTCTTGGCGATGGCGCGTTTACTGATGCCTACGTAGGAGATCGCCACCGGCAGCAGGATCAGGTTGGTGAACACGATCACCGCCACGCCAATGGAGGCGCCGATGGCCAGCTCGCGGATCACGCCGATGTCGATGATCAGCAAGGTGATAAAGCCCACCGCGTCGGCGAGAATCGCGATCATCCCCGGCAAAAACAATTGCCGGAACGTGCGTCGGGCGGCGGTCAGCGCGTTGTCCGCCTCACTGGATTGCAAGGCAATGCCGTTGATCTTCTGCACGCCGTGGGAAATACCGATGGCGAAGATCAGGAACGGCACCAGCATCGAATACGGGTCGAGGCCGAAACCGAAGAAGTGCATCAGGCCGAGCTGCCACACCACCGCCACCAGCGTGGTGCTCAACACCGCGACGGTGCTGCGCAGGCAGTTGGTGAACCACAGCAGCAGAATCAGGGTGATGACGAATGCGATGCCGAAGAACATCACCACCATGACCAGGCCGTCGATCAGGTCGCCGACCTTCTTGGCAAACCCGACGATGTGAATCTTGACGTTGGGGTTTTGCGCTTCGAACTTGTCGCGGATCTTGTCTTCAAGTTCGTGGGAAAACTTGCGGTAGTCCAGGGCCAGCAACTTGCCCTGGTCCTGCGGGTCCGGGTAGGACTCCAGCAGCGGAATGTCGACAATGCTCGACTTGAAGTCGTTGGCCACCAGGCGCCCCACCTGGCCGGACTTGAGCACGTTGTTGCGCAACTGGTCGAGGCTTTCCGGCGAGCCGTTGTAGCTCTGCGGGATCACTTCGCCGCCGGCAAAACCTTCCTCGGTGACCTCGGTCCAGCGCACGCTGGGGCTCCACAGCGACTTGAGGCCCGAGCGGTCAACGCCGGAGATGTAGAACACCTCGTCGTTGATCTGGCGCAGGGTCTCCATGTACTCCTTCGTGAAGATGTCACCGTCCTTGGCCTCCACGGAGATGCGCACCGTATTGCCCAGGTTGGCCAGGTCGTTGCGGTGCTCCATCATCTTTTCGATGAAGGGGTGTTTGAGCGGGATCATCTTTTCAAAACTGGTGGAGGGGCGAATCAACGTCGCCTGCCAGAACAGAAAAATGCTCACCAGCAGGCAGATGACGATCACTGCCGGGCGATTGTTGAAGATCAGGCGCTCAAGAAAGGTCGCTTTATCGTTGTGATGACTGCTCATTGAAACCCCGCCTTCTTATTATTTTGAGAGCTCTGCACCGGCGGCGGAGGCCACACGCACGCCACCCTGCCCGACCAGAATCAAGTTGCCGTTGCCCGCCGCGGTGACCGCCGAGAGTGAAATGCGGTCCGGGCGATTGAACACCCTGAAGGTCTGCCCGTCGTCATGGCTGATCACCACGCTGCCACCGTTGCCGACCACCACCAGCGAACCGTCGTCGAGCAACGTGGCGCCGGACAAGCCGAATTCCAGGGCACCCCGCGCCGCGTTCAGCTCAACCTGTTCCCAGGTGCTGCCAAAATCTGTGGAGCGGTAGAGATTGCCGCGCAGGCCATAGGCCAACAGGGTGTGGGGTTGAGCGGTACTGATCACGCCAAACAGCGAGCCCTGATACGGGCCTTCGAGCTTTTCCCAGGTCTGGCCGTCGTCACTGGAGCGGAACATGCTGCCCTGCTCGCCGACGATAAACAGCCCGGCGTCCTTGATAGAGGCGATGGCGTTGAGGTGGAACTGGTCTTCGTTGTCGAGGCGGTCGCTGACGTCTTCCCAGGTTTTGCCGCCGTCGGTGGTTTCGATCAACGCACCGTAGGCGCCCACGGCCAGGCCGTGCTCGGCATCCTTGAACCAGATGTCGAGCAAGGGGGCTTCGCGTTTGAGGTCTTGGTATTGCTGGGTCCAGGTGGCGCCGCCATCGGCGCTTGCAAGAATCTGTGCGTCGTGGCCGACAGCCCAGCCGTGTTTTTCATCGATGAAAAACACCGCCGTGAGCAGTTGCCGAGTCGGCACTTGGGCTTGGGTCCAGGTGCTGCCCTGGTCATCGGAATAGAGGATGTGCCCGCGGTCACCGACTGCCACCAGACGGGAGCCGGCGTGCACCACGTCGATCATCAGGCCTTTGGCGGCCTTGGGGGATTGAATCGCAAATGCCGGCGGTGCGCCGGTTTCATCGGCTGCCAGCACGGGTGTCGACAACACCCCCAGCAGCGAGAGCGCTGTAGCCAGCATCGCAACCTTGCGGGCGACGCGCGGGCGGCAAACAACCCAACCCATGACAGGCTCACTCATAGACCTTTCTCCCGATTTATTATTGTTAGGTCGTCTTGCCTTGCCGGCCTCTGAAACCTGCAATCTAGAGCGCCTGAAGGAAGCAGGGGCCATCCTATCGGGCTTTCGAATCGTCTGACAATCGGCGCTACGTTATCTTTTGTTAACTGGCGGGCGATGACGATGGGCTGAATATGAGTGCATTAGCCAGGCTGATTAATGAATATTTATTCCATCTATTGAATTTAGAGAATATTTATTCCATTAATACACGTCCTGAAAACAATAATCCAAAGGACCACCGCTATGCGTGAACTCGGAATCGGCCTGATCGGCACGGGCTTCATGGGGCGCGCCCATGCCTTGGCGTTCAACAATGCCCGCGCGGTATTCGAACTGCCGGTACACCTCAACCTGGCCGCCCTGGCCGATGCCGACACCGAACGCGCACAGCGTTGCGCTAGCGCCTGGGGGTTTGCCCAGGCCCACGGCGACTGGCAGGCGCTGATCAATGACCCCAAGGTCGATGTCGTGGCCATCACCACGCCCAATCACTTGCATTACCCCATGGCCATGGCAGCGATTGCAGCGGGCAAGGCGGTGTATTGCGAAAAACCGCTGGCCGTCAGCCTGCCGCAGGCCGAGGCCATGCGCCGCGCCGCGAGTGCGGCCGGCGTGGTCACGCGGGTGGGCTACAACTACCAGCACAACCCGATGATCAGCCTGGCGCGGCAGATGATTGCCGATGGCGAACTGGGCGAAATCATCAGTTTCCAGGGCGAGTTCAGCGAAGATTTCATGGCCGACCCGGCCTCACCGTGGTCGTGGCGCTGTGACGTGGCCCATGCCGGCGGCGCCCTGGCGGATTTGGGCAGTCATTTGCTGTCGATGGCGCGCTATCTGGTAGGTGAGGTGCACAGCGTGTGCGCCGACACCCAGACCGTCCATGCCCAACGCCCGGTCGTCAGCGGCAGCAGCGACTGTAAACCCATCGCGGTGGACGACCAGGTGCACGCACTCTTGCGCTTTGCCAATGGCGCGCGCGGCACGGTGAGCAGCAGCTGGCTCAAGCACGGCTACAAGAACCACCTGAGTTTTGAAATCAGCGGTACGCGAGGCACGCTGGCGTTCGATCAGGAGCGCTTGAATGAACTGCGGGTGTGTCGGCTCGGCCAGGACGGATTCCAACGGTTGCTGGCCGGCCCTGCCCTGCCCGGCTATGCCGCGTTCAGCCCGGCGGCCGGGCATCAACTGGGGTACAACGAGTTGAAGACGCTGGAAGTGCACGAATTGATCATGGCGCTGGCGGGGCAAGGCGCGGCGGGCACTGACTTTGAAGCGGCATGGGCGGTTGAGCAGTTGGCAACGGCGATTCGTGTGGCGGCCCGTGAAGAGCGTTGGGTTGTGGTGGGTGAGGTGTGAGCGCGGGGACTTGGTTTGGCCGGGGGGGGTGTCCATTGTTTAACGGGGCGCCTAAGGTCAAAAGCAGAGCACGGCGGCCTGACAGCCGACCTGACCTTGAAGGCGGAACTCAATCAAAGGTGGGAGCGGGCTTGCTCGCGAAAGCGGTGGGCCAGTGATACATGAGCTGACTGACCTACCGCCTTCGCGGGCAAGCCCGCTCCCACAGTTGGGTCTCTGTGCATCAGGTAGAGGGGTGGCGTGTGTACTCGGTCAAAGGTGGGAGCTGGCTTGCCTGCGATGGCATCAACCCGGTGTACCTGATACACCACGGTGCCTGCATCGCAGGCAAGCCCGCTTCCACCATAAAGCCGCTCTGCTTGTGCTTGCCCCCCTCAAGTCGGCTACTGGGCATTGGCAAAAACTGAGCGAAAACAGGGAGCAACGCACACCCAACATGCCTCGATCATCAGATCACGAACCGCGCCACCATCGCGTTCAAATCCACCGCCAGGCGCGATAGCTCGTGGCTGGCGGCGCTGGTCTGGTTGGCGCCGGCTGCCGACTGAGTCGCCAGGTCGCGGATGTTGATCAGGTTGCGGTCCACCTCGCGGGACACTTGGGCCTGCTCTTCAGAAGCACTGGCGATGACCAGGTTGCGCTCGTTGATCAAACTGATCGACTGCGTAATCTGCTCCAGCGCCACACCGGCGGCACGGGCCATTTCCAGGGTGCTTTGGGTGCGCTGATTGCTTTGTTGCATCGACTGCACCGCTTCGCCGGTACCCGTCTGAATGCCGGCGACCATTTTCTCGATTTCCTGGGTCGACTGCGCGGTGCGATGCGCCAGCGCCCGCACTTCATCGGCCACCACCGCAAAGCCACGCCCGGCTTCACCGGCGCGTGCCGCCTCAATCGCTGCGTTGAGCGCCAGCAGGTTGGTCTGTTCGGCAATCGCGCGGATCACGTCCAGCACCTTGCCGATGTCACGGCCCTGCGTCGCCAGGCCTTCGATCATCACCGAGGTGGTTTGTACGTCCTGGGTCATGGTCTGAATCGCGCCGACTGTCTCCACCACACGGTCACGGCCTTCGCGCGCCGCCTGGTTGGACTGGCTGGACGCTTCAGAGGTGGACACCGCATTGCGCGCCACCTCTTCCACGGCGGCGGTCATTTCGTTGACGGCGGTGGCGGCCTGGTCGATTTCGTTGTTTTGTTGTTGCAGGCCTCTGGAGGCTTCCTCGGTGACGGCGCTCAGTTCTTCGGCAGCAGAGGCCAGTTGCGTGGCCGAACCGGCAATGTGCTGGATGGTCTGGCGCAGGTGGGTCTGCATCGCGGACAAAGCGCCAAGCAGGCGGGCCGGTTCATCCTTGCCAGCATCTTCGACGAGCGTGGTCAGGTTGCCGCTCGCGATGGTTTCGGCCACTTGCACCGCTTTGCGCAGCGGCGCAACGATGCTGCGGGTCAGCAGCCAGGCGAGTAACACCGTCATCAACGCCGCCACCACCGAAACGATGATGATGCCGCTGACGGCCTGTTGGTAGCTGCCTTCAGCGTCCCGGCCGGCCTGGTCGGCATCGACGCTGTTGATGGCGATCAGTTTGTTCAGCTGCTCGCCCATCAGATCCGTACCGTCCTTGATCCGCGTATTGATGAGGCTGCGCATTTCCTCGACTTTGTTCTGCTGCGACAGCGACATCATCTCGGCCTGCGCCGCGAAGTAATTGTCGAGGGTCGCGGCGAAGGCTTTGTACAGCGCTGCCTCTTCCGGGCCTGCCGGCATGACCGCGTAAGCACGCTGGGCCTGCTTGACCTTGTCGACCAACACCGCTACACGGGTCTTGGCCTCCTCAAGGGCCGCAGGCTCACGGTTGATCAATATCCGGAACGACAGGATGCGCAAGCGCAGGACGTTTTCCGTCATGTTGCCGAGAAATTTCATGCTGGGTAATTGGATGGTCCCCATGTCCAGGGAAGACTGGCGAATCTGTGTCATGCGGTTAACGGCAAATACGCCGAGGATCACGACCAGCAACGCAATGAACGCAAAACCGAGGAACGCGCGCGGGGCAATATTCAGATTACGTAGGGACATAGGGCTGCTCTCGAGAAAGAGTGGGCGAGCGTCCCTGCCGCGACACGATCAGTGGGCGTCAACGCACCGCTCTGATCTTTGGGCACCACTGTTGTAAGAGTTGTGTGGGCTTGAATACGGTATCGGCAGGTGCCGGGATCTAATGCAGGGTGTATCGAAAAATTTTTACACACTTCTGACGGCCGGCACTTTCTGGCATCCTGCGCCCCCCTTTCCCTACCGGGCCTGTATTTTGTCTGACGCTCAAACCCCTCGCCCCCGCTATAAATCCGACCTGATCTACGGCCTGGAAGATCGCCCGCACTTCACCGCGGCGATTTTTGCCGCATTGCAGCATGTGCTCGCCAGTTTCGTCGGCATCATCACCCCCACCTTGATCGTCGGCGGCGTGCTGGGCCTTGAAAGCGAAGTGCCGTACCTGGTGAGCATGGCGCTGTTCGTGTCCGGGCTCGGCACGTTTGTGCAGGCGCGCACATTCGGCCCGGTCGGTTCGGGTCTGTTGTGCCTGCAGGGCACCAGCTTTTCGTTTATCAGCGTGATTCTCAGCGCCGGTTTTATGGTCAAGGCCCGGGGCGGCGGCACCGATGAAATTCTGTCGACGCTCTTTGGTATCTGCTTTTTCGCAGCCTTTATCGAAGTGGTGCTGAGCCAGTTCATCGGCAAGCTGCGCAAGCTGATCACGCCGGTGGTAACCGGCACCATCATTACCTTGATGGGCTTGTCGCTGATCAAAGTGGCGGTTACCGATATGGCCGGCGGTTATGGCGCCAGCGATTTGGGCGCGGCCGGCAACATGGGCCTGGCGGCGCTGGTTCTGCTGACCATTGTGGTCCTCAACCGCTTCAGCAACCCGTTCCTGCGCCTGGGTTCAATCGTGATCGGCCTGACGCTGGGTTTTGTAGTGGCCTGGTGCATGGGCCGTGTCGATCTGGCAGCACTGCCTCACGTGCCGCTGATCAGCGTGCCGGTGCCGTTCAAGTATGGGTTCTCGTTTGATTGGGTGGCGTTTATCCCGGTGGCGGTGATCTTCCTGATTTCGCCTTTGGAAGCTGCTGGCGACTTGACTGCCAACTCGATGATTTCGCAACAACCGGTCAAAGGCCCGCTGTATATCAAACGCATCAAGTCGGGCCTGCTGGCCGACGGCCTCAACTCGGCCATGGCCGCCACGTTCAACAGCCTGCCGATGGTGACCTTCGCGCAGAATAACGGGGTGATCCAGTTGACCGGCGTGGCCAGCCGCTATGTGGCGTACTTCATCGCCGGCCTGCTGGTGCTGCTGGGGTTGTTCCCGATGATCGGCGCAGTGCTGCAACTGATGCCCAAGCCGGTGCTCGGCGGCGCCACCCTGATCATGTTCGGCACGGTGGCCGTGGCCGGAATCAAGATTCTGGCCGAAGCCGGGCTGCACCGACGCAATGTGCTGATCGTGGCGATTTCCCTGGGCATGGGCCTGGGCGTGGCCGCCGTACCGGAAGTGCTGCGCGACCTGCCCAAGGCGCTGCACAACATCTTCGAGTCGCCAATCACGGTGGGCGCGTTCTGTGCAATTCTGCTGAACATTTTCCTGCCCGAAGAGTTCATAGAGCTGGAAGAAGATGAATTTGATCCGGAGTCCTCTACCCTCAAGGTCATGCAGGACCCGGACGTCACGAAATAGGAGCACCTTTTTATGCGCAAGCTCATGGTTCTATCGTTACTGCTGCTGACCTTGAGCGCCTGCGCGCTGTTCCCCAATCGCGACCCGGTCAACATCAGCGTGGTCGGCATCGAGCCGCTGCAAAGCCAGGACCTGGAAGTACGATTCGCCGTGAAACTGCGGGTGCAAAACCCCAATGACACGGCGATCGACTACAGCGGCGTAGCCCTGGACCTGGACGTCAATGGTCGGCCGTTGGCGTCGGGGGTCAGTGACCAGTCGGGCTCGATCCCACGGTTTTCTGAAACCGTGCTGATGGTGCCGGTGAGCGTTTCGGCGTTTTCCGTGTTGCGCCAGACCCTGGGCCTGAGCCAGACCCAGAGCTTGAACAACCTGCCCTATGTGCTGCGCGGCAAACTGGCGGGTGGCCTGTTTGGCACCCTGCGTTTTGTCGAGCGCGGCACGCTGGACCTGCCGAACACGGCGACCTGGTGATGGCCCGCCAACCGGTACTGTTTACCCAACGACTGATCCTGCGCCCGCTGGTGCTCGCGGATGCCGAGGCTATCCAGCAGCAGTTCGCGCATTGGGACGTGGTGCGCTACCTCAACGCCGACGTGCCTTGGCCCTACCCGGCCGATGGCGCGCGCTGCTACCTGGAACAGGTCGCCTTGCCGGCGATGGCGCGGGGCGAACAGTGGCATTGGTCAATCCGCCTCAAAAGTGCGCCGGAGCAGTTGATCGGCAATATCAGCCTGATGGACGAAGAGGACGATAACCGCGGTTTCTGGCTGGGCCCGCAATGGCAAGGCCAGGGCTTGATGACCGAAGCCAGCGCGGCGGTGACCGAGTATTGGTTCGAGGTACTCAAGCGCCCCGTGCTGCGTGTGCCCAAGGCCGCGCCCAATATAGGCTCGCGGCGGATATCCGAGCGCACCGGCATGCGCTTGATCAGGTCGCAGGAAGGTCGGTTTGTGGAAGGCACCTTCGCGCGGGATATTTGGGAAATGACCCGCGAAGAGTGGCTCAACACACTACCTGCCACGCGGTAGGCGCCGGGCTTGCCGGCACCTGCGCCTTGGCCGGCTTCACTCGGTGAGGGTGCGCACACCCGGTTTGGCGCGCTCATCCACGACCAGCTCAAACACATCCGGCCGAGCGTAATGCCCCACCACGTCATAGTCATAACGTGCCCGGACGAGGTCATCGGTATTGATCTGCGCGGTCAATAACCCGGCCTCTCCCACCAACGGCCCGGCCAGAACATCGCCCATCGGCCCGATAATCACACTGCCGCCCGCGATCAACGCACGGTCTGACGGCCAATTGGCCACCTGCACGCCAAGCGCCGCAGGCGAGGCCTGCACCTGGCAAGCGCTGACCACAAAGCAACGCCCTTCATGGGCAACATGGCGCATGCTCACCTGCCACATTTCGCGCTCATCCACGGTCGGCGCGCACCATACCTCCACGCCCTTGGCATACATCGCGGTGCGCAGCAGCGGCATCATGTTTTCCCAGCACACCGCACCACCGATGCGGCCTACGGCAGTGTCGATCACCGGCAAGGTCGAACCATCGCCCGTGCCCCAGATCAACCGCTCGGTACCGGTGGGCATCAGCTTGCGGTGTTTGGCAACCAGCCCGCCATTGGGCTCGAAATACAGCACCGTGCAATACAACGTGCTGCCACTGCGCTCGATCACGCCGAGTACCAGGCTGGCACCGGTGCGGGCAGACAACCCGGCCAGCGCTTGCGTCTCGACGCCCGGCACGTCGATCGCATTGGCAAAATAGCGTGCAAAGGCTTCGCGCCCCTCCGGCAGGCGATAACCCAGCTGCGTGCCGAAGCTCTCGCCCTTGGGATAGCCGCCCAGCAAGGCTTCAGGCATCACCACCAATTGCGCACCGCTGCGCTTAATCTCGTGTTCATAGCTCAGGATTTGCGCCAGGGTTTGCGCTTTGCCTTCCGGCAAGGCACCGATTTGCAAGGCAGCCACGGTAGAAACGGGCATCACGATCACTCCAGATAAGGGGGGTTGCCCATTCTCCGGCCAGCCGCGATCATGAATAAAGCCCACTTCAGTGCTGAATGATATGAGCCAAATGAATATCGCCCAGGTTGACTTGAACCTGCTGAAAACCTTCGAAGCCCTGCACGACGAGTCCAGTGCCAGCCGCGCCGCCTTGCGCCTGGGCGTCACCCAGTCGGCGATCAGCGCAGGCCTGCGGCGTTTGCGCGACGTGTATGGCGACCAATTGTTTGTGCGCACCGGCCGTGGCCTGGCGCCGACGTTGCGCGCCAATCAGCTCAAACCGGTGATCAGCGAAGCGCTGGACCGCTGCCGACAAAGCCTGGCCATGGTCCACCCGGACAACCATGACTATCACGGACGTTCAGTGGTCCTGGGGTTATCCGATGACTTCGAGATTGCTTACGCTCGTCGGTTGATGGAGGCCATCGCCGGCTGTGCGCCCAAGCTGCGGGTGATCTTCCGCCAGACCCACAGCCAGATCGTCGCCGCGGCCCTGCTCGACCGCAGCCTGGACCTGGCAATCACCGCAGGCGGGTTTGCCGAGCGCAGGCTGAGTCGACAAGTCGTGGGCGAAGGGGATTACCGCTGCCTGGTCGACCCGGACAGCCTGGCGCCCAGCCAGCACGCTATCAGCCTGGATGAGTTCGTCGCGCGCGAACATGTGCTGGTGTCGTCGGGCGGGTTTATCGGGATCACCGATGAAGGGTTGGCGGCGCAAGGGTTGAGCCGCCAGGTGTGCGCGTCCACCAGCCACTTTGCCGCGCTGCCGTTTCTGCTCAAGGGCAGCACGGCGGTGGCGACGATACCCGGGCATGCGGCCCAGGCCATTGCGCAGATGACCGGCTTGCGGGTACTGCCCTGCCCGTTGGCGCTGCCGTTTTACCCGGTAGAACTGGGCTGGCGCACCCAAGCGCAGCTTGACCCGCTGTTGCTCAAGGTCCGCGAGGCGATTGTGGCGTGTTTTATTTCGCCGCGGCCATCAGCTTGTTGACTTCGCTGCGCACCATGTTGGAAAACTCCGGCGGCGACATGCCGTCGAGTTCTGCCCGCACCCATTCAGCCCACTTGCCCTTGCGCTTGGCGCGCTCGCCGAACAAACGCGCCGCTTCGCCCTTGGCCTTGCCCAGGTTGGTCTGCCACAGGTCGTAGAGGCGTGACTTTTCATCTTCCAGCTCGGCGCGTTCGGCGAGGGTTTTATTGGCGAGATTGAAGCTCATGTGGAATTACCTGCTGCATAAATAGGCGACATCTTACACTGTAGGTCGAAATTTCCTGATTCGGATTTTGCCCAAAAACAGGCCCCGGCAAAAAAACTGCAACTTTTGCCGCCGCCCGACACTCCATTGTTCACTGTCACATTCACCTGCAAGGAGTCACACAATGGCCCGCAAATCTGCCGCCCAAGCTGTCGAAGATCAAATCAAGGATCAAGCTTTCAGTGAACTGACGGCGTTGATCGAAGAGTCGGACAAACTGCTCAAGAGCAGCGCCTCCCTGGTAGGCGAAGAAGGCGAAACCCTGCGCGAACAGGTCGCCATCAAACTCAAGCAAGCGCTGGAGTCGGTGTCCAACGTGCGCGAGCGCAGCAAGCCGGTGGTCGACGCGACCGAAACCTACATCGGTGGCCATCCATGGCAGACCGTGGCCATCTCCGCAGGTTTCGGCCTGGTGGTGGGGTTGTTGCTGGGTCGCCGTAACTGATACACCGTACCTGATGCATGGGGGGCTGCGCCGTTGGCGCAGCCCCTTTTTTACGTCTCCAGCAAGGCCTGCAAGCGCGCCAACTCTTGCGCTTCCAGCTCAATACCTTGTTGCTGCGATTTCGCCCGTGTGCGGTGACGTCGATCCCCCGGTAAGCGCCGCAACCCCGCCGCATGCATCTGCCGCACCAGTTCCTGGCTGCGTTCGGCGAAGTTTTGTCCGGCCGTCTTGCTCGGGTCGATGACGATCAGCAATTGCCCGGTCCAGGGTGTCCGCGCGCCCGGATGATCGGCCCAGTTGAATTCAAACGAGAAATTGCCTCCCGTCAGCGCCGCCGCCAGCAACTCGACCATCATCGACAAGGCCGAGCCCTTGTGCCCGCCAAAGGGCAACAGCGCGCCGCCTTCGAGCACGGCTTTGGGGTCCTGGGTCGGCTGGCCGAGGCTGTCGACGCCCATGCCCGGCGGCAAGCGCTCGCCCTTGCGCGCGGCAATCTGCACGTCGCCGTGGGCGATGGCGCTGGTGGCCAGGTCGAAGACGATGGGCGAGCCGTCGGCGCGCGGTGCGGCGAAGGCGATGGGGTTGGTGCCGAACAGCGGCCGGTCGGCGCCGTGGGGCACCACGCAGGTCATGCTGTTGACCACGCTCAACGCCACCAGCCCTTCTTCGGCGAAGGGCTCGACATCCGGCCACAGCGCGGCAAAGTGATGTGAGTTGTGAATCGCCAGCAGTGCGATGCCGGCGCTGCGAGCTTTGTCTACCAACAGCGCGCGCGCCGCTTCAAGGGCCGGCTGGGCGAACCCGTTGCCGGCATCCACGCGCACGAAGCCGGACGCCACATCCGTGACCACGGGCGTGGCCTTGCCGTCGACCCACCCGCTGGCCAGCGTGCTTAGGTAACCGGGGATGCGGAAAATGCCGTGGCTGTGCGCACCGTCGCGCTCGGCGCTGGCGCAATTGCGTGCCAGGATCGAGGCGACCTGCGGTGAGGTGCCGTGCTTGACGAATATCGCCTGCAGCAATCCCACCAGGTCATTGAAACCGATGAATGCTGCAGGACTGTCAACGAGCGGGGACTGGGCAGACATCTGTAGCTCCGATTTTATAATTGGAAGAGACAACAAGAATCCAGACCGCCGATTAAACAACGCCTCCTGTGCCTGCTGTCAACGGGCGCTTGCGTTATCTACCGCCAAGCGTGCTGTGCGACCTCCTACTTTGGCGCTTGATGACCGCCGCGTGGAAGGAGAGCACCCCATGACGCACGTGACACCGCCGTACTTTTTCGATGAGTTCCTACAGACCGTCAAACGCAAAGCCCCGACTGCGCGAGAGCGCGCGCTGGGGTTTTCGGTCAAGGACCTGGATTGGCTGCACACGCTCTACTACGCCACTGATGCAGCGCGCCAGAACGAGGCGCTGCACGGCTACCCGATGAAGGTGGAACGGCTGCTGGCCACCGCTGAGGGCAAGCCCGCCATCGTGCTGGCCGGGGCGTTTATGATGAGCCCCACACCCGATGCCAGTAAGGCCGTGCTCTACAGCCCCTATGGCGGCCTGGAGCTGTTCGACAGCCGCGCCGACCTGCTCATGGACGTACAGGAGCGCCTGGCGCATCCGGCCAAGCGCGAAGAGTGGCTGCAGTTTGTGGCCATCGGCGAGCGTGATGCACTGCCGGTCAATCTGCACCTGACGGTGAGCACCGCCGTCATCCCGGGCGCGGTCATGGAAGACCAGGAGCAGGCCATCCTGGCCGGCCAACAAAAAAATGTGGCCGCGATGCTCGAGCAGTTACGCAAGCTCCCCAGCCTGCACTGGATGCTCGACACATTGCTCACCATCATGGCGCGAACCTGCTTTCCCGGCCTCAACCAGAGCGATACGCGGGTTAATTTTTTCAGCCAGGCCTCGACGGCAGCAGACCGTCGCTGGGTCGCCTCGATGCCACTGCGCGATGCGCTGCTGCAGTTTTACGTCAAGCAGGCCTGGCCCTCGGGGCAGACCCACACGTTCTTCAACGTCGGCCATGACACCCGCGCGTTTACCGGGGCGCAACTGGCCGAAGACCAGCAACGCTGGGACAGCCTCGTCGAACAAACCAGCAGCCTCCTTTCGAGCCTGTTGCACAGCCTGCTCCAGACCTACTGGAACGAAGACTTCGACGGCGGGCAATCACGCCTGCGGTTTTTTGCCCGGGTGATGAGTGACAAGTTTCGCGCCGACCTGTTGTTCAAACACCAGAATACGATCCTGAGCACTGAAGAAAGCCAGGCGCTGCGCGCCCTGTTTCTTTCGGACCAGGCTGCCCGCGCCACCTACGCCAGTAGCCTGAGCGTGGAAAAAGTGCGCGTTCACGCGCCCTATCATCAGACGGTGGAGCTGGCCAGCACCTTGCTGATCAGCTACACCCACGCTTATCTCTACACTCAGTCGCGCGGTCTGCAGGTACTCAAGGACATAAATGCCCTTAACGACACGCTGCGGGTCATGCTCAGGACCGCCGGGCATGAAGATGAGCTGCTCAACTTCGTCTCGCTGGATGAGCGCAGTCTGTTTGTCGGCACGGACCCGTTGCACGTCACGGGCCATCCTGTGGTCGGCAATGTCTTCGAGGAGATGATCGAAGACATCGCGGCCAAACAGTTCAACAACCTGGAACATGCGTTAGGCGTGTATCGGCGCGGCGCGGGCAGTATCGACCTGGCCGCTCTGCTCGACAGTGCGCTGGACGTGCGCACCCTGCTCGACAGCCGTCTGATGGAGCAGGAAACCGAAGGGCGCTGGAGCGTCCACCCCATCACCACGGGCAGTGGCCAGCCCGGCACGGTCATCGCGGAAAAGGCCAAGGCGCACTTGCAGCGGCTGCATGCGGTCAATGCGGCGCTGGTGCTCGAACGCAGCAAACACAGGCCGCTTCGTGAGCTGGCAGCCCACGCCCTGGAGGCAGAGTTGGCCAGCAGGCACCTGGCGCTGAGTGCCGACGCTATTGAGATCAACACCTACGCCACGACAGCACTGGAGCGCGAAGAGCGCCCACCGCAGACCTCATTGAACATGGTTGAACACTTCATCGCGCGGCTCGCCCGGCAGGCCAACGCCTTGACCGGCTCCAGCCGGAGCGGGTTTTACCAGCGGCGCAAAGGCGTCGCCTACCAGGCGCCGAGTTTGACCGTGGCCACGTTCAACGCGGTCATCGAGCGGGTCTTAAGCTCGTTTACGCAAGGCTTGCGCGCGCTGCCGCACCTGCTGGTGGACACTCACCCTGTGCATCTTGGCCAGGCAATGTTTCAGGGCCTCAGTGGCGAAGCTGAGCTGAGGCGCTTGTCCAAGACCTTGCCGCCGGCTCATCTCGGGCTGCTGGCCAGCGTGCTCAATGCCGACAGCATGGACAGGCTGACCCGCCACGGCCTGAACGGCTTTATACCGGATGCCTATGGCCTGACCTTGAAGGTCGGTACGCAGACCGCGCTGCAGCCCCTGGCCAATTGTTTTGTGCTGTCGGAACGCGGCGGCCTGGACGTTCTTCATTCCGGTGCGGCGCTGCTATGGACGGTGAGTCGCGGCTATGAGGCGTTTGATTCGATCCAGGCCTTGCGCGATGAATTGGGGCAACGCTTGCAAGATGAGCAGGCGCGCCTGCCCCTTGTCGAAAACCTGCCGGCGTCGAGGCGTGTGCCTCATCAACGCCTTCAATTGGGCCCGATGCAACGCATCGACGATCATTTGCTCAACAACCGTCAACAGTCCTACAACCAGTTCCTGTCGGGCGAGGTTGATCACCTGCTGTCGATGCCAGTGAGCGTACAACGCTTTCAGGACTGCATGGACGCGCTGATCCGGCGGGCGCCGCCGTCCAACCTGCAAAGGGCTGTCACGCTTACCCGCGCCCTGGTCAACCAGCAGGCGCTGCCGGTATGGCTGGGCATGGCGCAGCCGTCAGAGCAGATCCTGCATGCCGAACTGCTTGAACAATATCGCCTCAGTGCGCCGGACGAGCGTGACTATCTGCACAGCATCACGCCCTTGCGCGAACAGGTCATGAGCACGCTTTCAACCCTGCTCAATGCGCGCTTTCCCGGGCAGGTGGTCAACCCGGACAACATACTGATTCCTGCGCGTATCGAACGCGAAGGCACCATTCAAACGCTGACGGACTTCGCCCTGCGGCACCTGCCCGCGTTGCGCGCCGAGCAGATCCGCCCGACCTCACGGACTGCCACGCCGCTGCCGCCCACGCTGGACGGTAATGCCGTGGTGCAACTGGTTCGACAGCTGGACTTGAAAAGCCTTTACCAGCCATTGCTGACCGCTCACTTGGGCGGTCAAACCGAAGACACACGCCAGCGCCGTCACCTGTTCTGTCGGCAGTTGCCCTGGCAACTGCTGCAATACGCCCACGAACAAAAACTGGATGGGCGGCTGTCCGGCTCGGCCTGGAGTTTTATCCGGCAGGTGTTGGATATGCCCGACGCCGTGGCTCGCGCCGCCGTGCGCGGTGTGACGGCAACCATTCGCCCGCTGGAACTGATAGCCACCGAGGGTGCAGCCCTGGTCAAGGCCTTGGGTTGCTACCTGATCGGCCCGCACGCCGACGCCTCCGCCCCAGTGGTTTTGTACGCGCCCTACAGCCCCCAACATGTGTTGAGGGAATACGCGAATGAAGCCGCCCTGCTCGATGAATTCACTACGCCCGGGGCCTTGCAGGAGTGGATCGTGGGTCAGCTGGAAACGGCCCATCAGGCGACTTACCGCCATCTGCTGCAGCCGCATGGGCGTCAGCAGAACGCGGAGATTCGTCTGGGCTCATCACCCATCAGCGGTAACCTGCTCAACCGTCTGTTTGCCGACAACAGCGAGATGCTGAACCGGATGCTGAGCTGCCAGTTCACGCTTGCGGGCAAAACACAGTGGGAGGCGATCACCCGCCTGCTGACCAGCAAAATCCCCAAGACTCTGCAGTTGATGGCGGGCAAACTCACGTACCCGCTGGTGGTGTGGCGCAGCTACAAACTGTTCAAACTGTCTGCCGAAGACTTGCAGCAACACCGCTGGGCGCACGCCTTGAAAACTTTCGCGCTAGGCGTGGCCGAAATGGCCACCTTGCGCAAAAGCCTGGAGAGGGTTTTGCCCGATGCGCCAACCCCAGCGGAGCAACCGACGCTGGAGCAATGGCTCAAGGCCCCTGCCCCCACCGCGACCAGCCTGGCAGAGCAGGACCTGACGGCGCCGCGGCGTACGCACCTGCAAACCTTTGAACACCACGACACTGCCCTGGCCGACCTGACAAAAAGCGCCTACAGCCACGTGTACCACGATGACATCGGCGCCCTCAGCCTGGTGCCGCTGGCGGGCAAAGTCTACCCCGTGAAAAAAGCCGGTGAGCACTGGCGCATCAGCAACGGTGCACAGCAAGGCCCTTATTTGCAGCGCAACGCCCTGGGCGAGTGGGTGCTGGACCTTGACCGGCATCACCCGCGCTTTGGAAAAACCTTGAGCCGCTACGCAGGCAGGCTTTCCACCCGTGCAGCCGAGCGGGAAGCCATCAATATCGAGGCCGTGGGTTTGCGGGAAATCGCCGCGCTGTCCAGCTGGAAGGCGCACTGTATCGACGAAGCGCTCAACGTTGCGACCTACTATGCGGTCACCTGCAAGCGCAACATCGTCAATTTTGCGGTGCTGAGAGCCCCGAACAGTCGGGTCGGATGTTTTTTAAGTGAGCTGTTCGGCGTCATCACCATGACCGCTGAACAAATGCACAGGGTTGAAAGGCGAGTCGACGAAGTGCTCGATGAACTGGTCAATCCCACCCTGACCGCCCCCGACTCGATGCGTTTTGTCAGCGGTATCCACCGGTACAGCCCACACGACACCTTCGCCTTCGTCTTGCCCAACGACGCCGAAAAGAAGATCTACCTGCTGGACCGGTTCTTCGACCCACCCATGGACATCTATCAGAACCGCTTGATCGTGCCGTTCGACATTTCGGCGCACGCACGCGCGACGACGTTGATTCACGAGATAACGCACTTGATTTCCGCGACCGAAGACCTGGCCTACCTGGACACCATGCGACCGTTTACAGACCTGATCAATGTACACGTCAGCGGCGCGCCGTTGATGTTGATGGACCTTGCTCACCTGCGCGACACGGCGCTGTCAACCTTGACGCCGGCGACGATGCTGTTCAAGACCTGGGATGTGTTCAGCGAGCAATGGGAGGATTTTGGTGACCGTCCCTGGACCCGAGCCTTGAAGAATAAAGTGTTGAACACCACCGGTGCGCGGACGCTCAACGACGCCCGGGCGATCTTCATGAGCGACCCGGACAAACGCATCGACACCATTCTGGCGAATGCCGACTCGGTGACTTACTTGATCTGCCAACTGGGCCGAGCGCTGGATGCGGGAGCCTGAGCAGGCTCCCGGCAGGACGTCAGTCTTTCTGGTCACGCAGGATATTGCCCGAAGCGCCATCAATACGCGCTTCATAGACGACGCCATCGGACTTGCGCCCTTTGACTTCCCAGTAGCCTTTGTCATCGGCTTCGGCGCTGTAGACTTCGACATACCCGGCCTTGGCCTTGGCGGTTTCAATGGCCTTCTCGATGGTGATCCAGCCCGCACCCGGTTTATCCGCCAGGGCTGCGCCAGCGCTGAGCAGCGCGGTGGTTGCACACAGGGCGACTAAGGTTTTCTTCAGCATTTTCGTACTCCATTGGGGGGAATGACGGACTCATGTCCTCTGTTTTTCTGATGTTTTCAAACGAGAATAAGTTCCAATTGATGTGCAATCGCCATGATGGCTGTTCTCGCCATCCGCCTCGGGAGGTTAGAATGTGCGAAATCAGGATGAGTTAATGAGCGAAAAGTCCCTTTCAGAAGCCGAATATGACGCCATCACCGACGCCGCCGCGCATTGGTGCATGCGCTTGCATGCCGATGACTGCACGGCGGGCGAACGTCAGGCTTTTGCAGATTGGCACGACGCACATCCCCTGCACGCCTTCGAATACGCGGCCATGCTGGAAATCTGGGACGTGGCCGATCACCTGCCACGCAGCGAGCCGGCGCCGGCGGTGCTGGCGTTCAAGCCGCGCAGGCGGCTGCGCGCCTACGCCGTTGCCGCAGCCGTGTGCCTGGCGGCCTTGCCGCTTGCCGCCCTCACGGGCTGGGAAGCGGGCTGGTTGCCCAGCTCGTATGAACACTTCGAAGCCACCCAGGGCCTGCGCAAGATCACCCTCGGCGATGGCAGCCAGGTGGAGCTGAACCTGGGCACCGAGTTGGTCTACAGCCACTACAAGGACGAGCGTCGGGCGACCTTGAAAAAGGGCGAGGCGTTTTTCAAGGTCGCTCACGACAGCCACCACCCCTTCATCGTGCGGGCTGGCGACGGCCAGGTGCGCGTCACGGGCACGCAATTCAACGTCTGGAAATACGAGGACCAGGTGCGGGTAATGCTGCTTGAGGGCTCGGTACAGATTTCCAGCGACGCCGTGCATGGCAGCGTGCCGCTGACTCCGGGCATGCAGGCGAGCTACCACACGGGCGATGCTACGCCGCAAATCGCCGCGATCAGCCCCAATGACGCCGCGCTTGCCTGGCGCCAGGGCAAACTGGTGCTCGACAACCTGGCGTTGGCCGATGCATTGCCACTGATCAACCGCTACCTGAATAAACCCGTGATGCTGGCAGACACCACCACTGGGACCATTCGCATCGGCGGCATCTACAACATCAACGAGGTCAATAACCTCGTCCCCTCCCTGCCCAAGGTTTTGCCGGTCTACCTGACCCAGAACCAGGACGGCAACCCCGTGCTCAATTCGATTCCACGTAAAGCCCCCAAAGGCTGATGCCCTTTGCATCAACGGGATCGCTGGCGCCCCTGAGTGTCCATTTTTGAAACACGTCTGTGCCCTGAACCGCCCGTGCTGAGCGGATTCATCGTTCTGTCACACCGACTGTTTCAGCCATGAGACAGCCTTGAGGCGGGGCCGCCTATGCGCGGCCACGGGGGCACTGTCTCAACGCTGATACAGCACGACCATCACTTCGCCTTGCTTTGATCCCAACCCTCTGAATTTCAAAAACAAATAAAAAGCGGCACGCGTTCTGCTCTCTCCCTTACAGCGCTGTTTAGGGTCAGCGCTAAGAATAAGGAACACTGCCGTGGACACACACACTTCAGGCTCACTGAGCCTCCTGCTGATCAGCTGCGTATTGAGTGCCGGCGCAAGCCTTCCAGTGCTCGCGGCAGGTGATGGCGTGATCGTGATTGAGCGCCCGGTTCAACCGTATGTCATCGGCCGCTCACGCGGCGTCGACCCCTACCCCAACACCGTCAATGCCAACCCGTCAGCGCAAGTGCTGCGCGCCTCCACCAATGAACTCAGCGACAACGACATTGGGCGCATCAGCAGCGGCTCAAGCATTACTCGCAGCATCATGCCCAACGGCGACATCACTGGTTTGAACACGATCGGCAGCGGTCCAGGCCTGGGCGCCAGCAGCGCGGCCGGCCACAACAGTGGCGGCGGCATTTCGGGCACGGTCAACGGTGCGATATCCAGCGGCCTCGCCCCGCTGAACAACATCAGCGGCATGGCCGGGGGGGCGATGAAATGAATCGCACCTGGATGCTACTGGCGGCGCTCGGTTGCACAGCGGCGATGGCCGACAGCAACAACAACGCCAGCATCGATAACTCGGGCACGCAGTACAACGGCGTGGTCTCGATCAACCAGGCTGCGGGCGATCAGCAACAGTTGAGCAACAACGTCGCGATCGCTGTGGGCCACAACGCCCAGGCAACGGTGACCGTCACGCAAAAAATCAGCGGCGCTGCGGCCGACCGCGCGCTGAACGCCAGGACGACGATCCAAGGCAACGCTTTCAGCAATGGCAACGGTGCACTGAGCGTCAATCAGTCGGCCGGGGCCCAGAACCAGATGATCAATGCCGTGCGGATCAGCGTCAGCGCTGGCCCGCAGAGCATCGACGACAGCGTCATGTCGCAACAGAACGTTGCGCTTGCAACCGACTCAGGATTGACCTCTACCACTGGCAGCCGCCAGGTCGTGACCAGCGACCAGGCCTTCACCGGCAGCCGTGGAGTGGTTCAGGTCAACCAGAGCGCCGGGGTGGGGAACCGAGTGGCTAACACCCTGAATTTACGACTCAACTGATGGAGCTGAGTCGGTAGCTGGAACGTACCAACACTTAACCAACTAATAGAAGCAAGGAGATACACCATGAAAACTACAATGGCCCTCAAACCACTGGCTTTCGCTCTCGCTGCGCTCATGGCTGTTGCTGCTCAAGCGGGTCAACCCAACCATCATCCACAGTCTGCGCCAACGACCGCAGCGGCGACCACCCAAGACGGTCAAAGCAACCACGGCAACGTGGTGCTCAATGACAAAACCAAGAACAACGCTTCGGCAAATGACTCCTACAACAACATCAGCGGTGTGGCCAACGGCAACGTGCTGAGCGGCGACAACAACCAAGGCAAAAACGATGTCGCCATCGTATCCGGCGACGCCGACTTCGTATTCGCCAGCACCGGCACCGCACAGTCGAACACCGGCAACCTGGTGATCAACAGCGGCACCAAAAACAACGCGTCCCTCAACGACAGCGGTAACCACGCTTCGGGCGTGATTCAACTGAACGCCGCATCGGGCACCTCCAACCAGGGCAGCAGCAGTGTTGCAATCGCCTCGGGTAATGGCGACAGCGGTGCCGCAACCGTCGCCGGCGTGCAGGACGTGTCGGGTAACCTGACCCAGAACCTGAGCAGCGGCCACGGCTGGAGCAGCAAACCGGTGGTCAACAACGCCAGCGTGAACAACTCGATGAACTTCAGCTCCGGCGTGTCGAACTCCAACGTTCTGTCGGGCAGCAACAACCAAGGTCAGAACAACGTCGCAATCACTCGCTTCTGATGCAGACAGGGCCTTGGCAACAAGGCCCTTTTTATTTCCAGTGTCCAACAGGTCCTACGATCATGCGCTTTGGAGCCCTCCTTCTGCTGCTGGCACTCACCGGCCCGACCTGGGCGGCGCAAATGGCCGTGGTCATGCCTAACGGCGCGGTGGTCTACAAGAAGGTCGAGAGCATCCGCGAGCGCAAGTTCGCCAACCTGGTGGAACAGAAAACCGACTTCAGCTGCGGCGCGGCCGCACTGGCGACCATCCTGCGCCAAGCCTATTGGATGGACGTGGATGAAGACCACGTCATCAAGGGCATGCTGGTCAACGCCGACCAGAACCTCGTGCGCACCCAGGGCTTTTCGATGCTGGACATGAAGCGCTACCTGGAAAGCATCCACATGCGCGCCAAGGGCTACCGGATCACCCCGCAAGTACTGATCACCGTGAAAGTGCCGGTGGTGGTGTTGCTGGATATTCGTGGCTACAAGCATTTCGTGGTGTTGCAACGGGCCGACAACGACTGGGTGTACATCGGCGACCCCGTGCTGGGTAACAAGCGCTATGCCAAAGACGATTTCGTCAAAGGTTGGAACGGCATTGTGTTCGCGGTTATCGGCGAGGGTTACGACAAGGCCAACGCCCTGCTCACGCCGCCCAACCCACTGACCGCCAAGAGCCAACTGAACGAATTCAGCCCCGTACGCGACAGTGAATTGATGGACTTCGGTTTTATCCAGAGCGACTTCTTCTAGAAGCGCAATAAGGAGCAGGATGCTCCAGGAGCACACGATGAACACTCGAAGCTGGCTGACGGTCATGTGCCTGGCAGCCTCAGTACCTGCCTATGCTTCCTCGGCGTTCAAGCCGATCGAACTCAAGGACTCGGAAATGGCCGAGCTGCGTGGGCGTTATGTCATGCCGGGGCGGATTATCAGCTTCGGGATCGTCATGAGCAGCACCTGGACCAATGCCGCCGGTGCAACCGTCACCGGCACGGCCAATATGCAGGTCAGCTCAGCCACCGTGACCCCTCAGTTTTATGTGCAGGTGACCGGCAATGATGGCACCGGCGTCACCCAGCAACCACAAGGCACCGGCACGGTCATCGGCGGCGCAGGCCTGGGCACGGGCCAGGGCGTGACGCAAAGCGTGCGCGCAGCGGGCGACGGCAACACCGCCAGCAACGGCGTGGACATCAACGTCACCCAAAACGGCCTGGCGCCTGCCAACTACGTGCAATCAGGGCAAGCGCTGATGGCTGGCCAGCCGATCACCGGCGGCACCGCTGCCGGCCAGGTGACGGTCACGGCCAATAACGGCGGGCTGCAAATGGCGCTTCAGGCCAGTAACAACCAGGGCAATGCGGTGCAGCAAATTGGCGGCGGCAACGTCCTGCAAGGCACGGTCATTCAAGGCAACAGCAACTTTGTGAACAACATGACCCAACTCAATGTGGTGCTGGGCAACAACGGTCTGAACAACCTCACGCAAAACCTTAATCTTGATCAACTCAAAGGCCTACGCCCCTCCGGATATTGAACTACGCTGAGCCACGACACTTACGCATTAGAAAGGGACGGCTTATTTCATGCATCGATCGTTATCGTTACGTGCCGTGGTTTGCTTGAGTACGCTCTTGCCTGCATCAATGCTATACGCCGCGCCGGATGCCGACATTGAGACCTTGAAGCAGGAACTGCTGGAACTCAAACAACGCTATGAAGTGCAGCAAAAAGCACTGGCCGTACTGGAACAACGCGTACGGCAGGTAGAAGACCAACCCGCAACACCCGCCCCCAAACGCTTGGCCAAATCCCCCGCCGACTTCCAGAAAGGCGGTACCACCGTGGCCGGTCATACGCCTGGCACAGGTGCGGCGGCAGCCTCGGGTGGCGCCGGCGGCGGCAGTTCCTACGGGCAAAGCCTCAAGGACGACTCGGCCCCGGCGCAAAGCGTGAGCAACCTGTACAACGAAGCCAGCGGCTTTTTCGGTAACGGCAAGTTCAGCTTCGAAACCGGCCTTACCTATGCCCGCTACGATGCTCGCCAGCTCTCCCTCAACGGCTTTTTGGCCCTGGACTCGATCTTCCTGGGCAACATTAACCTGGACCGAATCAAATCTGACAGTTGGACCCTGGACCTGACCGGGCGCTACAACCTGGACAATCGCTGGCAGTTCGACTTGAACGTGCCGGTGGTGTACCGCGAGTCGACTTATCAGTCGGGCGGTGCCAACGGCGACTCCAACGCCACGTCCGAAGCCTCGGTGACCCGAGACCCGACCATCGGCGATGTCAACTTCGGCATTGCTTACAAGTTCCTGGATGAAAGCGCCAACCTGCCGGATGCAGTGGTGTCAGTGCGCGTCAAGGCCCCGACCGGCCAGGAGCCCTACGGCATCAAGCTGATCGAGCAAGCCAATAACAATAACCTTGCCGTGCCGGAAAGCCTGCCGACGGGCAACGGTGTGTGGTCGGTAACGCCAGGCATCTCCCTGGTGAAAACCTTCGATCCGGCGGTGCTGTTCGGCTCGCTGTCGTATACGCATAACTTCGAAGAGTCATTCGGCGATATCAGCCCTAACGTCAACCAGAAAGTCCCCGGCAAAATCAGCCTGGGCGACAGCTTCCAACTTGGCCTGGGGGTCGCCTTCGCCCTCAACGAGAAAATGAGCATGTCGTTTTCCGTGTCGGACCTGGTGCAGCGCAAAAGCAAGATCAAACAAAACGGCCAGGACTGGCAGTCGGTGGTGTCCAGCGATGCCAACGCCGGTTATTTCAACGTGGGCATGACCATTGCCGCCTCGGAAAACCTGACCATCGTGCCGAACCTGTCGATCGGGATGACGGACGATGCGCCGGACTTTACGTTCAGCTTGAAATTCCCGTACTACTTTTAAGCCGCGCAAGGAAAAGCCCCGCAACGATAAGGGTCGTTGCGGGGCTTTCGTTTTACCCGCCCTAGCGGATCTGGTGTTTGTGCAGCAATCGGTAGAACGTCGGCCGGGAAACCCCCAGCACCCTGGCTGCGACACTCAGGTTGTCGCTGTGCCGATTGAGCACATCGCACAGCGCCTGGCGTTCGGCGCGGTGCTTGTAATCTTCCAGTGTAGCCATCGGTGGCGCAATTGCCTGCTCGCCCAGCAAACCCAGGTCCGCCGCTTCGATCTGTCGTCCTTCGGCCAGCACCAGACCGCGGCGTACGCGATTGGCCAACTCGCGCACGTTGCCCGGCCATGGGTGTTGCCCCATGGCTACCAGTGCATCCTCGCTGAAGCTGCGCGGGCGGCGCCCGGTTTCCTGACTGTAGAAACGTGAAAAGTGGTTGGCCAGCATCGCTACATCGCCGTGGCGCTCACGCAAGGGCGCGGTGACCACCTGCAGCACATTCAGGCGGTAATACAGGTCTTCACGAAAGGTGCCCTTCTCAACCGCGGTTTCCAGGTCGACGTGGGTTGCCGCCAATACCCTTACATCCACGGGGATGGGTTGGCTGCCGCCGACACGTTCGATTTGCTTCTCTTGCAAAAAGCGCAAGAGGTTGGCCTGCAGCTCCATCGGCAAATCACCGATTTCATCCAGAAACAGCGTGCCTCCATGAGCGGCCTCGATGCGTCCGACCTTGCGCTGATGCGCGCCGGTAAACGCACCTTTTTCATGGCCGAACAGTTCGGACTGAATCAGGTGTTCGGGAATTGCACCGCAGTTGATGGCCACAAACGGCTTGGCGTGGCGCTGGGATTTGCGGTGCAAGGTCTTGGCCACCAGCTCTTTACCGGTGCCGCTGTCACCGCGAATCAACACCGGCGATTCTGTCGGTGCCAGCTTGGCCAAAAGCTTGCGCAGTTCACGAATCGGCCGGCTGTCACCCAGCAATTCATGCCCGGGCTCATCTATCAGCGTGTGGCCCTTGCCACGCAGGCGGGCCATGCCGAACGCACGCCCCAACGTGACCTGCACGCGCGCCACGTCAAACGGCAAGGTGTGGAAGTCGAAAAACCACTCGCAGACGAAATCTCCGACATTTTGCAGGCGCAAAACGTCCTGGCTAAGCACCGCGATCCACTCGGTACCGCTGCGGCTGATCAACTCCTTGACCGCTTCCGGGCGCTCAAGGTGATAGGGCTGCAAGCGCAGCAGGCCAACGTCGCAAGACCGATCGCCGACGACTCCAAGGGCGCAGCTGTCCACTTCCCATCCGGCGGTACGCAGACCGGGCAGCAGTCCGTGGCAGTCATCACACGGATCGACCACAAGCAGACGACGCTGGACAGGTGTAACAACCATGACTATTCCTTGGCGCCAATATTCTTAAAGTTATTTAGAAACAAAGGTTTGTGAGGCCTGGCGCTAACACTAGCAAGGTATTGACGCGCGCCTTGTACCATTTCGCTATAAGTGTTGGCAGAAAGCCACTGCTGAAGGTTTCCAAGTAAAAATCGCCGCGCACAGAGACGTTCATTCAGCTTTCAAAACAGCCGCTTACCTGACGTTGATCACGGAAAGTTAAAATTTATTGCTCTAGCATGTGACCCGTACCCCGCCGTCGAGCATCAGTACAAGTAACTCGCCGTCTGGCTCGCCCAACCGACGGCACTCACTTGAATGGGCATTAGAGAGAAGACTCACATGAACGCCCCGCTCCGCATCAACGAAGCTCTTTTGATCGCAGACCGTGCTTTTCAGCCCTTTCAGTGCGTGGCCTGGCACGATGGCAATGGCGCCCTCAGCCTGAGCGTCATCGACCGCACCAACACGCGTATTGGCAGCAAACAGCTGTCCTCGAGCGCCTATACCGACCCGGCTCAGTTGGAAGATTTGTTGTTACAGGCTCGCGCCGAACTCGACAAAGATGGTTATAAGTTGCAGTCCTGGGCAATGCCCAAGTAAGACAACACAGCAACTTCCGATCATTGCCCTCATTTAAAAACAATGATCGGAAGTTCAGTGCATCTGCGTTGGCCAGTGACGGCGCTTATCGCGCCGCCAGAATAAACCGCTCTAACGCTTGTGCAGCACCATCCTCGACATTGCTGCCGGTGACGACGCTGGCCTGACGTTTGACGGCCTCTTCTGCCTGGCCCATGGCAATCGACAAACCGGCGACGTGAAACATCGCCGGGTCGTTGCCGCCGTCGCCAATGGCGGCTGTCTGCTCAAGCGGTACACCCAGGTGCGCAGCCAGGGCTTTCAAGGCATCACCCTTGTTGGCCTGCATCGCTGTTACGTCCAGGTAAATCGGTTGCGAACGCGATACATGGGCCAGCCCCTGAACCTTGGGCTGCAACTGCGCTTCCAGCTCGATCAGCAACTCAGCATTGCGACTGGCCGCGACAATCTTGTCGACCCGATCCAGGTACGGCTCAAAACTCTCCACGACCAGTGGCCCATACCCCAGGCCAGCGGCTTCAACCGCCACCATCGGCCCGGGCGGGTCACGCCGCAGCCATTCGCCATCGGCAAACAGCCAGACTTCGACGCCCGGCTGCCCGGAGAACAGCGCCAACGTGACCAGCGCCGCCTCCGCCGGCAGATGATGGGCCAGCAGCACGCTGCCATCGGGGTTGATCAACGTGCCGCCGTTAAAGCCTGCCACCGGCACATCGATGCCGAACGTTTCGATCATCTGCATCATGGCCTTGGGCGGCCGCCCGCTGGCCAGGCTGAAGAACACGCCGGCGTCGCGCATGGCGCGCACTGTATCAATGGTGCGCTGACTGGGCGTGTGGTCGGGACGCAACAGTGTCCCGTCCATATCGCTCAGGACAAATCGGATGGGATGGATCGCGGCATCATTCATCCCAGGCTATGCCAGGTACGGCCATCGCGGGCCAGCAAGGCATCGGCCGCTGCCGGACCATCTTCACCGGCCTTATAAGCCTGGATGCCATCGTCCTCTTTCCAGGCGTCAAGGAACGGCTGCACCGCACGCCAGCCGTTCTCGATGTTGTCAGCGCGCTGGAACAGGGTCTGGTCACCGGTCATGCAGTCGTAGATCAGGGTTTCGTAACCCGTCGACGGCTGCATCTCGAAAAAGTCTTTGTAGTCAAAACCCAATTCGATATTGGCCATCTCCAGGGTTGGCCCAGGCTTTTTGGCCAGCAGGTCGAACCACATGCCTTCATTGGGCTGGATCTGGATTTTAAGGTAGGTGGGCTTGAGCTCATCCACTTCGGTATCGCGGAACTGCGCATACGGCGCGTGCTTGAAGCAGATCACGATTTCGGTGTCGCGAATGCTCATGCGCTTGCCGGTGCGCAAGTAGAACGGCACACCGACCCAGCGCCAGTTGTCGATCATCACCTTGAGGGCAACGAACGTCTCGGTGCTGCTGTCGGGCGCGACGTTGGCTTCTTCGCGGTAACCGGGAAGCGCCTTGCCGGCGATCTCGCCAGCGGTGTACTGGCCGCGTACCGAGTTGGCCCGCGCATCTTCCAACGACCAGGGCCGGATGGCGCCGACGACCTTGGCTTTTTCACCACGCACCGCATCGGCACCAAACGCCGCCGGCGGCTCCATGGCTACCATTGCGAGCAACTGGAACAGGTGGTTGGGAACCATGTCGCGCAGGGTGCCGGTTTTTTCGAAGAAATTTCCGCGGGTTTCTACGCCGACGGTCTCGGCCGCGGTGATTTGCACGTGGTCGATGTAATGGTTGTTCCAGAACGCTTCAAACAGCACGTTGGAGAAACGGCTGATCAGAATGTTCTGCACCGTTTCCTTGCCCAGGTAATGGTCGATGCGGTAGATCTGCTTCTCGCTCATTACCTTGAGCAGGCACGCGTTCAGCGCTTCGGCGGTGGCGAGGTCGGAACCGAAGGGTTTTTCGATCACCACACGACGGAAGCCATCGTCGGTTTCATTAAGCAAGCCGGCGCTGCCCAGGCGCTGCACCACTTCACTGAAGAAGCGCGGCGCAGTCGCCAGGTAGAACACCGCATTACCGGTGCCGCTGTCGGCGATCTTCTTGCCGATGTCGACGTAGGTGCTGTCGTCGAGGAAATCGCCTTCGACGTAGCTGATGCCCTTGGCCAACTGTGCCCACAACTCTGGGTCGAGGGCGTTTTCGGCATTGCCCTTGACCTTGCTTGCGGCCTCGGTGCGGATGAAGTCCTCGAGTTTCTTGGCGAAGTCGGCATCACTGATGGCGTTGTGATCAACGCCCACAATGCGCAGGCCTTCGCCCAGCAGCCCGTCACGACTCAAGTTGTACAGCGCCGGCATGAGCAGGCGCTTGACCAGGTCGCCATGGGCGCCAAACAGAAAGAGCGTGGTGGGCGGAGCAGGTTCGGCTTTGGGTTTCTTGCCGTTGACGGTCATTTCTTGGAAGTCTCCACATGGCCGCCAAAGCCGAAGCGCATGGCAGACAGCATTTTGTCACCGTAGGTGCTCTGCTGACGGGAACGGAAGCGAGCGAACAGCGAGGTGGACAGCACCGGTACCGGCACCGCTTGCTCCATGGCCGCTTCGATGGTCCAGCGGCCTTCGCCACTGTCGGCCACGGAACCTGAGTAGCCGTCCAGCTTTGGATCGGTGGCCAGGGCGTCGGCGGTCAGGTCCAGCAACCAGGACGAGACCACGCTGCCACGGCGCCAGACTTCGGCGATGTCAGCAACGTTGAGATCAAAGCGCTGATCTTCCGGCAGGTTTTCCGAGTTTTTGGTCTTGAGGATGTCGAAGCCTTCGGCGAAGGCCTGCATCATTCCGTACTCGATGCCGTTGTGAATCATCTTCACAAAGTGCCCGGAGCCCGCTGGACCCGCATGGATATAGCCATGCTCGGCACGGCTGTCAGCCGAGGCGGAACGGTCCTTGGTGCGAGGGATATTGCCCAGGCCCGGGGCCAGGCTGGCGAAGATCGGGTCGAGGCGCTGTACAGTCTCGGCGTCGCCACCGATCATCATGCAGTAGCCACGCTCCAGGCCCCAGACGCCGCCGGAGGTGCCGACGTCGACATAGTGCAGGCCTTTTTCCGACAGGGCTTTAGCGCGACGTACGTCGTCTTTATAGTTGGTGTTGCCGCCGTCGATGATCACGTCACCGTCTTCAAGCAGCTCACTGAGTTCATTGATGGTGTTTTCGGTCGGGTCGCCTGCAGGCAGCATGACCCAGATGGCGCGAGGCTTTTGCAGCCCGGCTACCAAGGCCTTCAAGTCGGCAACGCCTGTGGCGCCCTCCTCGCTCAAGCCTTTGACGAATGCTTCGTTACGGTCGTATACAACGGTGGTATGCCCATTGAGCATCAGGCGCCGCGCAATGTTACCGCCCATGCGGCCTAGTCCGATAATCCCCAGTTGCATGTGCTGATGCTCCTAACTGCTAAATAAATGTGTGACATAGTTTATAGCGCAATGAGGCTAATGAGGGTTAGTCCAGAGCGGATCCTTGTAGTTTCATGACAAAAAAAGGCCATCGTTTCAGCATCACGGCCGTAAAAGTCACAACGACCATCAAAAATAAAAAAGTTCCATTGATTCAAAAAAGAATTCAGAATCGCTGCGACTGTTGCCGAGGACCTCGATTAAGCGTTCCGGCACCGCGATCTACCGGCTATTTGCGAGGTAAGCAATGAGCACAGCACAGACGATCCGCCCGCCACAGACCCTCTATGTCACCGTCCGTCGCGACGAACTGCGCCAGTTGAAAGACGAGCGCGATCAGCTGCAGCAGGAAGTCCTGCGCCTGCGCTCACACCTTCAGGCGCAAATCAATCAAACGTCCGGGCCTCAGCCCGCACTTTGCTGAACGTGGGCTGAACGAAGCGTTCAGGAATAACTCACGAAGTTTTCACATCCTCCTCCCGATACTCCCGCCGAATAGGGCCACCCACATGCGGTAGCCCTCTGCTGCGCGTATTCCTGCGCGGCAACTGGCAATTATCGGGTTGGAGCGCTGGATGGCGATGTTCAAACGCAGCACGAAGTCTGCGAAAGGCTTTGATTGGGCCGGCCTTGGCTGGTTGTTTCTGTTTTTCTGGTATTTCTCGGGTATTACCCAACTGCTGATCCAGCTGACCGGCACTTCCGGCTTCAGCGGTTTTCGCCAAGCCTTCTTCCTGAGTGCGTTCTGGCTCGCGCCCATGCTGCTGTTCCCGCGCCGTACGCGCCTGCTCGCCGCCTTGATCGGCGTTGTGCTGTGGGCTTGCTCCATGGCCAGCCTGGGTTATTTCTTCATTTACCAGCAGGAATTTTCCCAAAGCGTCATCTTCATCATGTTCGAGTCGAACATCTCTGAAGCCGGCGAATACGCCACTCAATATTTTGCCTGGTGGATCGTGCTGGCGTTCATTGCCCACACTGCCCTGGCGATCTTCCTGTGGACCCGCCTGCGCCCGGTTTACCTGCCGCGCGGCCAGTCGATTCTCGCGGCCACCGCGATTGTCCTGGCGGTGGTCGGTTATCCATTGGTGAAACAGATTGCAACCAACCCCACCATGGAACTGGCCATCGATGGCTTCGAGTCGCGGGTCGAGCCCGCTGTGCCGTGGCAGATGATCGTCGCCTATCGCCGCTACACCGAGCAGCTGAACAGCATGCAAGGCATGCTCACGAGTGCCAGCCAGATCCCGCCCTTGAAGAACCTCAAGGACAGCATGGCCGGCCAGCCGTCGACCCTGGTCCTGGTAATCGGTGAGTCCACCAACCGCCAGCGCATGAGCCTTTACGGCTACCCGCGCAATACCACGCCGGAACTGGACAAGCTGCGCGACCAGCTGGCGGTCTTCGATAACGTCATCACGCCGCGCCCCTACACGATTGAAGCGCTGCAACAGGTGCTGACCTTCGCCGACGAAGAAAACCCTGACCTGTACCTCAAAACGCCGTCGATTGTCAGCGTGATGAAACAGGCTGGCTACAAAACCTACTGGATCACCAACCAGCAGACGATGACCAAGCGAAACACCATGCTCACGACCTTTTCCGAACAGGCCGACGAGCAGGTGTACCTCAATAACAACCGCAACCAGAACGCCCGCCAGTACGACGGCGACGTGCTTGCACCGTTCGCCAAGGCCCTGGCCGACCCCACCGAGCGTAAGTTCATCGTGGTGCACCTGCTGGGCACCCACATGAGCTACCAGTACCGTTATCCGCCGACCTTTGACAAATTCACCGATCGTCAGGGCGTACCGCCAGGCATCAGCGACCAACAGTTGCCCACTTACAACAGCTACGACAACGCGGTGCTTTACAACGACTTCGTGGTGTCGAGCCTGATCAAGGACTACGCCAAGACCGACCCCAACGGCTTCCTGCTGTACCTGTCGGACCACGGCGAAGACGTATTCGACTCGGCCGGCCATGGCACGCTGGGGCGCAACGAAGGCAAGCCGACGGCACCGATGTACACCATTCCGTTCATGGCGTACGCCTCGCCGAAGTGGCGCGAAACCCACGACTGGAGTTTCGCCAGCGACCTGCAACGCCCTTACAGCAGCTCGCAACTGATTCACACCTGGGCGGACATGGCCGGGCTGAGCTTTGATGAATGGGACCGCAGCAAAAGCCTGGTCAATGACAGCTTCAAGGCGCGCCCGCGGATGATTGGCGACCCGTATATAGGACAGAAAAAAGGCCTTATCGATTTCAGCTTGATCAAGCCGAAGAAGGTCGATGCCGCCGAAGTGGTGGTCAAGTAGTCACCGGCTTTGTAACACAAAGATAACAATCATTCTCGTTTGAGCCTAAAGTTCCCCCGCTCCTTTCGTCTTTGAGCCATGCCTTCCCTTTCCGGGGTGGCATCGAAGACGACAAGGAGTCTGCTGCGATGTTCGCGCCTTTTACCCGTTCCATGACCCTCACCTTTGGCCTGTTCGGCGCCGTTGCAAGCCCGGAGCTGATGGCTGATACCGACCCCGAACACCTGCCGGCCAAAGCCTACGAACTGGGTGCGACCAGCATTACCGCCGAAGGCCTGGGCACCACTACCGAGCACACCGGGGCTTACACCACCGGCTCGATGAGCACCGCCACCAAGCTGAACCTGTCCATCAAGGAAACCCCGCAATCCATTTCGGTGATCAGCCGCCAGCAGATGGATGACTTCAATCTCAATACCCTCACCGATGCTTTGCGCCAGACCACCGGCGTTACGGTGCAGCACCTGGATTCGGACCGGGCGAGTTACTCTTCCCGCGGCTACTCGATCAGTAACTTCCAGATCGACGGCATGCTCAATACCTTTGGCCGCATGAAGTCCGACGCCGACACCATCATCTACGACCGCATTGAGGTTGTGCGCGGCGCCACCGGCCTGACGACCGGGGCGGGCGACCCTTCTGCCACCGTGAACATGATCCGCAAGCGCCCCACCACAGAGTGGCAAGCCAAAACCGGCGTCAGCGGTGCCAGCCATGACAACTACTACAGCTATATCGATGTAGGCGGCCCACTGGCGTTTGACGGGCGACTGCGTGGCCGTACCGTGCTGGCGTACCGTGACAGCCAGTCCTTTCGCGACAGCTATGCGATGCAACGGGAAGTGGGCTACGGCATCCTAGAAGCCGATCTGACGGACAACACCGTTGTCGCCGTGGGTTTGGACTACCAGAACAAGCATGTGCAGGGCAGCTCCTGGGGCACCCTGCCCTATTGGAACAGCGATGGCAGCAAGGCTCGGCTGTCGCGCTCCGCCAACCTGGCGACCGACTGGAGCTCCTGGCCGCTCAAAGACAAAACCACCTTTGCCTCCATCGAGCATAAGCTGTCTGCAGACTGGCACCTGAAAGCTGCCTATACCCATCGCCAAAGCGACACGGACGGCAAGGTGTATTACGGCGGCGCCGGCTTCCCCAATCCGGATGGCAGCGGCATGACGGCCTGGACCAACCAGATGGTCGGCACATCGAAAATGGACGTGGTGGATTTGAATATCGCCGGTTCTTATTCACTGCTGGGGCGCGAGCATGAATTAATGGTCGGGTATGGCGAATCCGAACAGCGCGATACGGCGCCTTTTCAGCGCGTCAATAATCCCCAGGGCTACACGGACATCAAAGATTGGCGACACATGAGTGGCATCGCCAAGTTCCCGGACCGCACCACTGGCCTCAAGGGCGAGCACAGCAGCCGAAAACAGAAGGCGGGTTACCTCGCCACACGCCTGAGCCTGACCGACCGGCTGCATGCCGTATTGGGCAGCCGCTATGGCAGTTGGGAAATCGAAAGCGTCTCACCTGAATACAACACCGATAACCAACTGACCCAATCCACTAAAACCCGCCAGACCCACAACGACATGTGGACGCCTTACGCTGGCCTGCTTTACGACCTCACACCCGAATACACCGTGTACGCCAGCTACACCGATATTTTCAACCCGCAAACCGCGCGGGATTCCAGCAAGAAGTATTTGCAGCCGGTGGTGGGCAGCAACTACGAAATAGGCCTCAAAGGCAGCCTGTTGAACGAACGCCTGAACCTGGCGACGGCGTATTTCTGGAGCACCCAGGATAACGTGGCCGAACTGGACAGCAACGCCGCGCCGGACCCGGTCAGCAGTGAGCAGTTCTACACCGCCAGCGGCAAAGGCAACAAGGTGCAGGGCTTTGAAGTTGAGGTGTCAGGTGAAGTCATGCCGGACTGGAATCTGTCTGCGGGCTATACCTATACCCACTCGACGAACGGTGACAAGCAGCGCAACAACACCAACCTGCCGCTCAATCTGCTGAAAATCTCGACGGCCTATCGCCTGCCGGGTGAGTGGCGCGGGTTGACGGTGGGCGGCGCGGTAAATTGGCAGAGCGATTTTTACGATTTCGCTGACCGACCGACAGGCGGCCGCGACGAGAACGGCTACCTGAACACCGAGAGCACCAAAATCACCCAACAGGCCTACACCGTGGTCAACCTGATGTCGCGCTACCAATTTGACGAACATGTTTCAGCGTCGCTTAACATTAACAATCTATTTGATAAAAAGTATTACGAACGTGTCGGCTTTTATAATGGTGTGTATTGGGGCGACCCGCGATCCGTCACGCTTGCGCTGGACTGGAAGCTTTAAATCGCTGACCCGAAGTTAACAAAATCGTTAACTTCGGGGCCCCAAGCCGTTAATTCCCACTTAATAAGATCGCCCCACAATCGCCCCATGAATCTGATCACGGACGAGGCGGATACCGATCACACTTAATGGGGATACCTCTTATGAAACTTTCGACCTTGATGCTTGCCAGCCTGATGACCCTGACTTCCGCAGCCGCCTTTGCAGAAGGCGGTTCAGAGCGATCGAAGGAGTTCTATAACAACTTCACCTTCATGCAACAGAAGACTCATGGCACCACAGACCAAACAGCGATTGCCGATGGCAAGAGTGTAAAGACCCACACGGCTGAACAATCCAGTGAAGAGCCGCAACCCAACAGCTGATTTAATACTTAGTTAATCCGCATTACCCTGTGCCATCCCGCTCCGTTGGCAAAGGTTAACTTGGCGCCATTTAATGGCGCCTTTTTTTTGCACGTTATTTATCAAAGCACCTTATTCCACAACAGCCTGCGCCCCTGTGCCGGATCAAAGATCCGATTCATCAAAACCAAACTTGCGATACGCGGCCTGTGCCACGTCATTACCCTCGAGCACTTCAAGGGTGATCTTGCAGCAACCACGCTGCCGGGCGATTTCCCTGACCTTTTGCAGCATTTTCTGACTCAGGCCCAGGCGTCGGCGTGCACCGCATTGGTGTAGCTGGCTTGCAGCACCAGCGTGTCTGGGATGTCCATTTGCTTCCTCGATGACGCGCCGTGCGCGAAAAGACTCCGAAAAGACTCCTAGGTCCCGAAGCGCTGCAGTTGCATCTCCTGCAAGCGGCTGAGCGTGCGGCGGAACGGAAACGCCAGGTAGCCTTCGGTGTAGAGGCTTTCCAGCGGCACCTGGGCTTCGATATACAAGGGCACCTTGCGGTCATAGCACTCGTCCACCAGGGCGATAAAACGTCGCACACTGTCATCGTGCACCGACAACTGCGGCAGCTCGCGGTCACCGGCCACCACACGTTGGGCCGCGTCTTCGGTGCCGCGGGCAATCCTTGCCGGGCGTTGTTGTGCGCTCAAGCAGGGGACGTCGCCCAACAGGATGGCCGTGAAGCGATCACACAGCAGCATGAAGTCCATGGCGGCCAGCGGCCGCTCGCACAGCTCGGCGTAACGACACCAGAGCACCATATCGCAGGATTGCACCGCCACAATCGAGCGCAAGCCGACACTGATTGGCCCGCTGCGCACTGCCTGCCCTGCGCTCAATTGCTTGAACAGCGTCTCGAGCGCATCCGGCTGGTTCACCCAGTAGCGCTGCAGCCCCACGCCAGGATGCAAACGATGATCTTCGCAACCGTCTACCGCTACCACCTGCATGTGCTGTTTGATCGCCTCGATGCCTGGCACAAACCGCTCGCGGTTGAAGCCGTCGGCGTAGAGCTGATCGGGCGGTTGATTGGACGTGCTGACCATCACCACACCCTGATCAAACATGACCTGGAACAAACGGCCGAGAATGATTGCATCGCCAATGTCATTGACGAACAGTTCGTCAAAACACAGCACGCGTACTTGCTGACTCAGCTCGCGGGCCAACGCCTGCAGAGGGTCCTGGGTACCCGTGAGTTGAAACAGACGCTGATGCACCCACCCCATGAAATGATGAAAATGCTGACGGCGTGCTGGCACCCGCAGGCTTTGATAGAACTGGTCCATCAACCAGGTCTTGCCCCGCCCCACCGGCCCCCATAGGTACACACCGGTCACTGGCGAGCGGCCCTGGTGCAGGGCTTCGTGGCAGTGTTGCAGGGCTTCAACCGCCCGGCGCTGGGCCTCGTCTGGCACGAAACCGGGCTGGGTAGTGGCGTATTGATAAGCGGCGAGAGGCGAGTCGAAAGTCATGCGCGCCAGTATGACTTACACAGAGATATCCAGCCGCGAAATCTTGCCCTGCTCGTTCAGTCGAAAGGTGTAGCGCAGCTCCAGCGGGCTGCCGGGGAAATTACCGGAAACCACATTGCTGACCAACACTTTGCCGGTGCGATGCTGCACGTTCAGCACTTCAACCCGAGGCTGATAACGACGCCCGGTGTCTTCCATCCAGCGCGCAATCGCGGCGGTGCCGACTTGATGCTCACCCTCATCAAACACATTGGCATCGTCGGCAAAACACTCGGCAATGCTTGAGGTGTTGCGAGTATTGGTCGCGGCGATGTAGGCCACAATCGCGGGTGCCAACTCAGGAATTGACATGGCGCAGCTCCTTTTTAATGATTTATGACGCCATGCTAAGCCAGGGTTGTGTCAGTTTTTGTCAGGAGTAAACGGCGCGGACTCGTTCTGCTCCATCAGCTTGCGCCAGGCTCGCAACAGGTCACTGCGTCGGCCAGGGTAGCGATCACCCTGAGCTTCGGCTGCGGCCACTCGGTCAGTGCGAAAGGTGCGATAAGCGCCGCGCAACTCGCACCACGCCACAATCACGCGCACGTCATTGAGAAAACCCAGGGCCAGCGGCCAGATCAGGCGCTGGCTCTGGGTTTGGCTGGCATCGGCGTAATCGATTTGCAGCTTGGCCTGGTTGCGGATCGCCTCGCGAAACACGTTCAGCGGCACGCGATTTTCCGGGTAACCGAACCCCGGAGGGCCGGGCAACAGCGTGGGGTTGCGCAATGCTTCCTGGGCGGCGGGATCAAGCACATCGGCGATTTTCGCCAACGCATTGGCCGCGGCGCGGCTCAGCACATCGTCGCCACGTTGGTCGACATAACGCAGGCCCAGCACGATCGCTTCGGTTTCCTCGGCGTTCAGCATTAATGGCGGCAGAAACAGCCCGCTGCGCAACACGTACCCTACTCCGGCCTCGCCAAAAATCGGTGCCCCCAGCGCTGTCAATTCAGCGATATCGCGATACAGCGTGCGCTCGGACACCTCCAGTTGCGCCGCCAGTACGGCGGCCGTCACCGGGCGTTTCTTGCCCCGCAGGGCCTGCAACAAGGTCAGCAATCGTGTGGTACGCGACACGTCAAACCCACCGAGAAAGGAACAAGTACCGAAGCTTAACAGAGCCTCCTGTCAGAAAACGTCAGCAGTAAAAAAGCCCCTTGACCGGATAAATTACGAGGATCATATTAAATACATGTTTCAAGACATGTAAAAAATCACCCCACAGGAGTCTTTGTATGCGCAGTAAAGTTTTTGGTCGCCGCAGCGGCCTGCAGGTATCGGAACTGGCCCTGGGCACCGGTAATTTCGGCACAGGTTGGGGCCATGGCGCCGAGCGCGAAGAAGCCAGGCAGATCTTCGATGGCTACCTCGAAGCAGGAGGCAACTTCCTGGATACCGCCAACGGCTACCAGTTCGGCCAGGCCGAAAAGCTGCTGGGGGAATTTATCGCCGCCGAGCGCGACAACCTGGTGGTCGCCACCAAATACAGCCTGCGCACCCAGCCGTCCGATGAAGGCACGCTCAAGCTCGGTAACAACCGCAAAAACATGGTGCGTGCCGTCGAGGAGAGTCTCAAGCGCTTGAACACCGACCGCATCGACCTGCTCTGGGCGCACATGAGCGATAACGTCACGCCGATGGAAGAGATCCTGCGCGGCTTCGATGACTTGGTGCGTGCCGGCAAGATCCACTACGCCGGCCTCTCCAACTTTCCCGCCTGGCGTATCGCCCGCGCGGATCTGTTGGCCGAAGTGCGCAGCTTCGCGCCGATCATCGGCGTCCAGGTGGAATACAGCCTGGCCGAGCGCAGCGCCGACCGCGAGTTGCTGCCGATGGCCGAAGCGTTGGGCCTGGGCGCCACGCTGTGGTCGCCGTTGGGCGGTGGTTTCCTCACCGGCAAATACCGTGAAACGCAGGACGACAACCGCGCCAACAAACTGGGCATGCTGATCCACTCGGAAAAGAGCGCCCGCGAAACCGCCGTACTCGATACCCTGCTGGCAGTCGCCGGCGAACTCAACGCCAGCCCAACCCACGTCGCCATTGCCTGGCTGCGCGAAAAAGCCCGCCGCTCGACCACCGCGCTGATCCCGATCCTCGGCTCCCGCACCCGCGCGCAGCTCGATGCAACCCTGGGTGCGCTGAACGTGCAACTGTCGGCCGAACAAGTGGCCCGCCTGGATGGCGCCAGTGCCCTGCCACTGGGCGTTCCGCACGCAATTATTGCCGAGCGTTTCCCTACCGACACCGGCTTGGACGCCCCTCGCCCACCCGTTATCTGAGGCGAAAAAAACGGCCTGCTCAGGCCGTTTTTTTTAATCGCAGACCTTACGCAAGGCTCTTGCTGACCACCTCGAATACGTCGCTGGACAGCTCACCGGAGGCACGAATGCGCTCCAGTTCCGCCTTCATCAGCGCCTGGCGCGCGCCGTCGTATTTGCGCCAGCGCGTCAACGGCGCCAACTGGCGCGAAGCGATCTGCGGGTTGAACCCGTTCAACTGGATCACCAAATCGGCCAGGAAACGATAGCCCGAGCCATCAGCGGCGTGGAAGTTGATCAGGTTCTGCCCGGCAAACGCGCCGACCAGCGCCCGCACCTTGTTCGGGTTCTTGATGTTGAACGCCGGGTGCTCCATCAATGCCCTGACGCGCGCCAGGCCGCCCGGCAAGGTACTGCCGGCCTGCACACTGAACCATTGGTCCATGACCAGCGGGTTGTCCTTGAAGTTCTCGGCAAACACCGCCAACGCCTGCGCCTTTTCCGCCTCAAACGGCGAGTTGACCAGCACCGCCAGCGCCGTCAGGCGCTCAGTCATGTTGTCGCTGGTGTCGAACTGGTCCAGCGTCGCCGCCAGCACTTCCTGCTTGCCGCTGAGCATCAGGTACGACAGCGCAATGTTCTGCAGGGCGCGACGGGCAAAGTGCTCGGCCGCGGCCACGTAAGGTGTCTGCTTGGACAGCTCACGGTTCGCCTGGTAGCGCAGCCACAGCGATTCGTAGAGGTTGTCGGCCAGCTGCTTGCGCGCATACTCACGGGCGGCGTGAATAGCTTCCACATCCGCCACTTCACTGATTTCAGTCAGGTAGGCCTCGCTTGGCAGCGAGAGCATCTCGGCGACCATCGCCTGGTCCAGGCTTTCATCGCTCAACACCGTGCGCAGCGCGTCGATCAGCCGTTGATCCAGCTTCAGCGGCTGACCCGCTTGATGCTGACCGATCAGCTCCTGCAACACTTGCACCGACAATTGCTGGCCGGCATCCCAGCGATTGAACCCGTCGCTGTCGTGCTGCATCAGGAACATCAGCTGGTCGCGGTTGTACGGGAAGCTCAGTTTCACCGGCGCCGAGAAGCCGCGCAGCAACGACGGCAGCGGTTGTTCGGCGATATCGACGAAGGTGAAGGTCTGCTCGGCTTCGGTCACCGAAATCACTCGGGACGTGGCGCCAGCGCTGGCCTCACCGGCCAGGCGCAAGGCAATACCGGCGCCCTTCGCGTCGAGCAGGCCCAGCGCCACAGGGATCACGAACGGCAGTTTTTCAACCTTGTCCGGGGTTTGCGGGCAGCTTTGACGGAAGGTCAGGCTGTAGGTCTTGGCAGCGGCGTCGTAGGACTCGCTCACCGCCAGACGCGGTGTACCGGCCTGGCTGTACCAGCGTTTGAACTGGGTCAGGTCCGCGCCATTGGCGTCTTCCATGGCCTTGATGAAGTCGTCGCACGTCACGGCCTGGCCGTCGTGGCGCTCGAAATAGAGGTCACTGCCCTTACGGAAGCCTTCAGCGCCGAGCAAGGTGTGGATCATGCCGACCACTTCCGAGCCCTTTTCGTACACGGTCAGGGTGTAGAAGTTGGAGATCTCGATGAAGCTGTCCGGGCGCACGGCGTGGGCCATGGGGCCTGCGTCTTCAGCGAACTGGTGAGTGCGCAGGTACGCCACATCCTGGATGCGCTTGACCGTGGCCGAGTTCATGTCGGCGGAGAAGCCGGAATCACGGAACACCGTGAAGCCTTCCTTCAACGACAGCTGGAACCAGTCGCGGCAGGTCACGCGGTTGCCCGACCAGTTGTGGAAGTATTCGTGGGCCACGATCGCCTCAACCCGCTGGTGCGCGGCGTCAGTGGCGGTTTCGGCGCGCGCCAGCACGGCACTGGAGTTGAAGATATTGAGGCCCTTGTTCTCCATGGCGCCCATGTTGAAGTCGTTGACCGCCACGATCATGAAGATGTCGAGGTCGTACTCGCGGCCGTAGGTCTCTTCGTCCCAGCGCATGGATTTTTTCAGGCTGTTCATGGCGTGCTGGCATTTGTCGATGTTTTCCGGCTCGACGTAGATGCGCAGCGCCACTTCACGATTGGTCATGGTGGTGAAGGTGTCTTCGACGCACCACAAATCACCGGCCACCAGCGCGAACAGGTAGGCCGGTTTCTTGAACGGGTCTTCCCAGGTCGCCCAGTGGCGCCCGTCTTCACCCGGGCCGCTGGCAATCGGGTTGCCGTTCGACAGCAGCACCGGGTAGCTGTGTTGCTCGGCGATCACCGTGGTGGTGAAGGTGCTCATCACGTCCGGGCGGTCGAGGTAGTAAGTGATCTTGCGGAAGCCTTCGGCCTCGCACTGGGTGCAGAACATGCCGCTGGATTTGTACAGGCCTTCCAGCGCGGTGTTGGTTTCCGGGTGGATGCGCACGCTGGTGTCGACCGTGAAGGTCTCGCGGGTCGGTTGCAGGGTCAGGTGGCTGTCGGTCAACTGGTAGTCGGCTTCGCTCAGCTCACGGTCGCCCAGGTTGACGGTCAGCAGTTCAAGCTGCTGGCCATCGAGCACCAGCGGCGGCAGGCCCGCACCACGCTCGGGGTTGCGGCGCATCACCAGCTGCGCGTGGACCAGGCTGTGGTCCTCGAACAACTCGAAGGTCAGGTGCGTCTCTTCGATCAGGTAGTCCGGCGCCTGATAGTCCTTCAGGTAAATCATCTTCGGTTGTTCGGTGCGCATGGGTGGCATCCTTTTACTGATGCACGGCGAGCTGGTAGGCCGTGTACTTACGAATGTTGATAACGCCGGTGTCGAAGATCAGGTATTGGCCCTTGATCCCCAACAGCGTGCCTTCGGCAATCGGGTTCTTGTCCAGGTTGAAGCTGACGATCTTGGTCGGATACTGCTCGACCGGGTAGCGGATTTCGATCGGTTCAATGTCGGCAATCGTTTGGATGGCCTGCAGGCCAAAGCGTTCCTGCAAACCCAGCAGGCCTTCGGCGCACGAGGCAAACAGTGCATCGCGCACTTCGGTCAGGTTCACCGCCACCGCATCGCCCTTGAGCAGTGCGCGCCAGTTGGTCTTATCGGCCACCTGGCTGCGAAACAGGTCTTCGACGAAGCCCGATTGCTGGCGGGTCGCCACGCGCATGATCGGCAGCGCCTGGCTGGCGCCCTGGTCCAGCCAGCGCGTCGGCAGCTGGGTAGCGCGGGTGATGCCGACTTTGATGCCAGACGAATTGGCCAGGTAAACCACGTGGTCGGTCATGCAGAATTGCTCGCCCCAGCCCGGATCACGGCAGGTGCCGGCGTCGTAATGGCAACGCTCGGGGCTCATGATGCACAGGTCGCACTGGGCCAGCTTGGTCATGCACGGGTAGCAATAACCCTGGCTGAAACTGGTTTTGGTCTTGCGGCCGCAATGGCTGCAATGGATGGCGCCGAGGTATTCCAGGCGCACGTGCGTGCCGATCAACGGATTGACCGGCACCTCGGTATCGCCAAGGCGAAACGCGTATTGAACGGTCGGCTCACCGAGTTGCGCCGACATTTTGCTGACTGCACCGCGACCAATTTCAATCAATGGATCGCATCCGACTTGAACAGAATGTTCGGCACCGGTGCCGACTTCGATGCGCATTCCTGCGGGCCCATGTAGCCGGTGCGCTGCTCTTCGGGCAGGTTCTGGATTTCCCAGGCGATCACCGCTTGCAGCGACAGCTCACGCTGCTCGGCGGTGAGCTTGCGGCCGTCGGACCACTTGCCGATTTCCACGGCGAGCTTGAGGCTCTCGTAGATGTCCGGGGTGATGTTTTCGATCATTTCAGCAAAAGAGGACATAAGGCTCTTCCTTATCAAATGGAGGCTTTGCGGCGGTTGTACAACCCACCCAGCAAACCCGTCAGGCAACCGATGACCAAGCCGCTCAGATGAGCCGCGTTGGCGATTTCGCCGAAACCGATCATCGAGATCAGCCCCGACATGCAGAGCACCAGCCATATCAGCATCATCGCCAGCACCCCGCGAGGCAGACGATAAGCCGGGTTGGGCGACAGCAACTGGAAAATCCAGCAATGCCCGAGCAAGCCATACAACACGCCGGACAGGCCGCCAAACAGGCTCGGGCCGCCATAGGCGTATTGCGCGTAATTGGAAACCAGGCTGAACAGCAGGGTCAGGCCCAGCAGGTTGATACTGCCCTGGCGCACTTCAATGCGCCGGCCGAGTTCCCAGTACCACATGCCGTTCATGGCCAAATGCAGGATGCCGAAGTGGATCAGCATCGGCGTGACCAACCGCCACCATTGCCCCGACGCCATAGTCTGGGCAAAGGGCGTGAACTGAAGGTACTCGCCCGTCACATGGAACGGCAGAAACGTCAGCCAGCTCATGGTTTGCAGGTTTTCACCCAGCAACGTCACCGCGCCAACAATGATGCTCGCCAGCAGCACCAGCGCCGTCACCGGGCTGTGGCGTACCTGCTGAACAAAGCTGGGACGCGTAACGGGCGCCCGCTCGGGGATGTCCAGTTGCTGGTCCGGGTCACCGTCGGGAAAGCGTTGGTACAACACGCGCACGTCGTCGCTGATGGTTTCGGGCACCCACAACACCTGCTCGCCGGCCTCTTCGCTGACACGATGGGGCACTTGCATGCGTTGCAGCAACTTGACGAAACCCGCCAGGTCGACACTCAGCGGCAAGCGCAAAACAGCTACGGTACTCATGAAATAACCTCAGGGCGCTCAACGTCGACCCAGACGAATTTACGCGGATCCAGCTGGGTTTCCTGGTCCAGCCGATACGCTACCAGCTTGCCGTACAGCACAGCGCTGTAATCCAGGCAGGCCAGGTTCGGGCGGATCGGCGCGGGTTTGCCGCTGCGCCAGTAATGGCCGACGAACAGCAACGGCTCGTCGACGCCATAACGCAGCAGGGAATTTTTTTCGCTGGACGACAGCGGCGTACGCGCCACCGGCTCCGGCAGCGCATCGGGCTGGAACACGATGTCGCCATAGGTTTTCGGGTCGTCTTCCCAGAATTTGGTGCGAAAGAACGAGCGCGTCAGCCCATCGCCGCCGGTCAGCGTCAGGCCATCCGGCAGGCGCATGTCGGTGCCGCGCAGCAGGCGGTCGAAGGCGTTGCAGGCAAAACTGCCCGGTACGGCGGCGGCCTGCAGAAAGTGCTGGTCGATGCAGCCATCCGGGAACGTCGCGCGCAGCGGCTGGATAAAGCCCTCGTCCCAACACGCGTGCACCACACGGAAACGCCCGGCGTCGACAAACAGCGGCATGTCATAGAACCAGCCGAGAAAGTCGTGCCAGTCGGCCGGGTGGTGCTCGAACTGGGTCAGGGTTTCGTGGATCAACCGCGCGTGGCGCGGGTTGTGTTCGCGCACGAACTGCTTGCCACTGCCCGGCGGCGCCGGCGTGGTCCAGCCCAGCGCATTGAACTCGTGGTTACCCATGATGCACAGCGCCTGGCCGGCCTCGGCCATGTCGTGGACGATGTGCAGCGCTTCGCGAATGCGCGGGCCGCGGTCGATGATATCGCCGAGGAACACCGCCATTCGCGTCGGATGGCGCCAGGTGCCGCCCTGTTTGTGGTAGCCCAACCGGTCGAGCAAGTGCTCAAGGGTATTAGCGCAACCGTGCACGTCACCAATCAGGTCGTAGCTACGCGCGGGATCGAGCATCAGTCGCCTCCACCCCCCAAGCGGCTGCCCCAGCCCAACTTGGTCCGGCACACTTCGTAATAGTTGTGGTCCAGCGGGTGGATCAACCGCAACTTCTGCGCCTTCTTGCTCACGGTGATGGTGTCACCGGGGGCGCAGGTGAAATGGTTCTGCCCGTCACAGGAGACTTGCGGGTAGATCTGCATGTCTTTGGACACCACGATTTTCAGCTCACTGTTGCCATCGACCACAATTGGCCGGCTGGACAACATATGGGGGTACATCGGCACGATCACAATGGCATCCAGCTTGGGGTGCATGATCGGCCCGCCGGCCGACAGCGCATACGCCGTGGAACCGGTCGGCGTGGCGACGATCAGGCCGTCGGCCTTCTGGCTGCACACGAACTGGCCGTCGATATACAGCTCGAACTCGATCATCCGCGTCGACTTGCCGGGGTGCAGCACCACGTCGTTGAGCGCGTCGCCCTGGCCGATGGCTTCGCCGTGGCGGCGTACTTCGGCCTGCAGCAGGAAGCGGTTTTCGACCAGGTAATGGCCGTCGAGCACCTTGGCCACTTCGACTTCCAGGTCATCGGGGCGGATATCGGTCAGGAACCCCAAACTGCCGCGGTTGATCCCCAGCACCGGCACGTTATGCCGCGCCAACGCCCGGGCTGCGCCGAGCAGGCTGCCGTCACCGCCGACCACAATCACCATGTCGCAGACTTCGCCGAGCATTTTGCGCGACGAGGTTTGCAGGCCATGGCCCGGCAGGATTTCGGCGATGGTGTCTTCGAGGATCACGTGCAGGTGGCGCTCGAGCAGAAACTTTTTCAGTCGGCGGACGGTGTCCAGCACCTGGGTACTGCCCAAGCGACCGATAATGCCGATATTGCGAAATTGCTCCATGGGGCTCCTGCGGGGTTTGGGGTGTGGCGAAAAACAACGATTATGGGCGAAAGGCCGCGTCAGGCAAAATCCTTTGTCGCCGTGAACCCTTGATGACAATGGTTCTCAGCCACCTGTACAGACGTTAAACGGCTATGCTCGGACCATGACTGTGTTCCCGGATTTGCACAACCTGCCCCGCCAACTGCGCCACCCCGAAGTGCGCGATTTGGCGTGGGTGATGCTTGCCCCGCCGATGCTCGCGCAAACGCCCTGGCCGCAGCGCCACCCGCTGGCCGGCAGTGAGTGGGTGCAGGCACCGCATCTGCTGGAGCGATGGTTACGCGCGCTCGATCAAGACAGCAGCGCCTTGCAGCACTGGCTAAGCCTTGCCCGCACACGGCGCCTGGGCCTTTACTACGAGCGCCTATGGCAATTTGCCGTGCAGCATGCGCCGGGCGTGGAATTGCTCGCCGCCAACCTGCCGATCCGCCGCGCCGGGCATACCTTGGGCGAGCTGGACATGCTGCTGCGCGACCGCGATGGCGTGCACCACCTGGAACTGGCGATCAAACTGTATCTCGGGCCGCAGGACGGCAACGGCCTGGACGCCGCGCAATGGCTGGGGCCGGGGTGCCATGATCGGCTGGACCGCAAGCTGGCACACCTCGCTCAGCATCAGTTGCCGATTTCAGCGCGTGCGGAAAGCCGCGAGGCATTGGCGGCGCTGGATATCCAGCAGTTCGATGCGCATTTGTGGCTCGGCGGGTATTTGCTCTATCCCTGGCCCGGCCAGGCCGAACCCCCTCACGGTGCCCATCCGCAGCATCTGCGGGGGCGCTGGCTGCATCAGCGCGGTTGGCCGACGCTGGTCAGTGCCAGCCCGCCGGGGCGCTGGCAACCGCTGCCGCGGCATGCCTGGCTTGCGCCGGCGCATTACCCGCAGGACGAGGTGTGGAGTGAGCAGCAGATGCAAGGCTGGCTGGCGGCACTGGACCCGATGGCGCCGGCGCAGCTTCTGGTACGCCTGGTTCGCAATGGCGAGGATTGGGAAGAAGCCGAACGCCTGTTCCTGGTGGCCGATCTCTGGCCCAACGTCCCAGGCGTTACTTGACCTTCAGGTGCCGTGCGTACCAGGGCCGCCTCGGCACACGCTTGAACAATGCCTGCAAGCCTTCGTCCTCAGCGGCAAAGGTAATACGCAGCGCCAGCTTCATGGTCTCCGGGTCCATCTCCATCGACCTGCCCATCTGCAAACCCGGCGTGGTGCTGCAGCCGTGGGTGTCCGGCCCCAGCCACGGATCGCCGACCTCCACCCAGCGCCCCTGCGCGAACCAGTTCACGCCATTGACTTCCAGCCGGCTGACCTCACCGGGGTTGAAGCGCTCGTGGGCGCGAAACCAATCCTCGATGCGGTCATCGATCCAGCCGTGAAAATGCCAGAACACCGGGTTTACATGGGATGAAAACGGATCACCGAGAAAATCGTTCTCCGCCGCGTACCAACGCGCGGCAAAGTCCGACGGGTCGCGGGCGAACGGCACCGGCGCGCCGTTGGACGGGTCACGGGGCACCGAGGCCCAACGCATGTGCAACCAGTCGTGCAGGCCCAATTCCATCTCGGAACCCAATTGCCCGAGGCTCAGCTTGGCCAGGTAACGTGGATCGCGGTATTGGGATTCCCAGACCTGAAAGTTGCTGTGGTAAGTCTGGGCCGCCTTGATATCGCTGACCCACTGGGTGTATTCGCTGTCATCCGGCGCCGACCAACAGGGCGGCAACGCGAAGCCGTCGTGGTTATCGAAGTAACGCACAAAGCCCAGACGGTCGCGTTCCAGCGCCGGCTGTGGCTCGGGGAATTGCGGCCACGACGGCAGGTCTTGCATGGAACGCGCAGTGCCGAGCATATGGCGGTGCATGAAAAAGAAGTCGATACCCGAGCCGTTGCGATCTTTGCGTTTGCCGCGTGCGTCGCGTTCCTGGCCGCGCGGGCCGGGCTGCCAGCCGATGCCGCGCAAGGCGTCGCGCTTTTCTTCCGAGAGCTTGTGCCACTGGTCGCGGGTGGCGTGCCAGAGTTGGTGAAACAGGCGGTGCTCCGGCGAAATCAGCCAGGCCAGCAGCGTCGGGTTCAGGCCGATGCGTTGGCGGGCTTCGGGAAACAATTGTTTGTGGGCGATAAAGCGGTTGTCACGCTCGGTCAACGCCAAGGGGCGATCAAGGTTGAGGATCTGCCCGCTGAGGGTGCTGCTGCCGGCGTTAGCGAAGTCGGCCCAGACTTCATCGAGGGTCATCTTGAATTCATAGGCCGGTGCGCCGTCGGCCGCCTCGCGGTCGATCAGGCGCCAGTAAAGCAAGGCGCCCTCGCCTGTCAGCACGTCACCGAGTACGCGGTAACGCGGTTCACCTTCGGCGCGCAGGTTTTCAGCAGTGTCCAGGTAGCCGCGCAGGCCACGGCCACGCGGGGCGATGTCCAGCAGCAGTTCCAGGCCTTGCAGCGGCAAGCCCTTTAGCCCGGCGTCGCGGCCTTCCAGGCGCAGGCTCCACACACCGCGCAAAATGTTCGCCAAGTGCTGGCCTTCAGTGTCGGCCAAATCCACCGTGGCTTCGCCCGGGGTAATGGGGAATTCTTCTTCACGCGTCAGCTCGCGATGGGCATAAAAGGCCGCCGGCACGGCAGCGCCCGTCAGCGCCAGGCCTGCGATGAACCCACGTCGAGAGATCGTCATTGTCTACCTTAGGAAACGGCTTAATCAGAGCTAGAACGTTTGCAGCCTTCGCAAATTTACCGCCGCGCGAAGCGGGCCTAAATTTCCCCGGCGATGGCTCGTTCTTCCCTGATAGCAAAGGCCTCAACTGACTGAGATGGCAATGACAAAACCACGTTCGAAAAAGGCGCTGTTGATCGGCCTGCCGCTGGCATTGGCCATCGGCGCCGGGGCCGGCTTTCTGGTCTGGGACCACTGGTTTCGCGGCAATGCCGGTTACCCGTTGGAGGTAATCAAGCAAGCCAATGAAATGCAGGACCGCCTGCTGTCGTTCGACAGCCACATCACGCTGCCGATGGATTTCGGCACGGCCGGCAATGAGGCCGACAAAGATGGCAGCGGCCAGTTCGACCTGGCCAAGGCGGCGCGCGGGCGCTTGTCCGGCGCAGCCCTGACGATTTTCGGCTGGCCGGAAATCTGGAACGGCCCCAACGCGCCGCATAAGCCCACCGACGGTTTTGTCGAGGAGGCCCGCCACGAGCAAGAGGTGCGCTACAAGATCATCTCCGGCATGGTGCGCGACTTTCCCAACCAGGTTGGCATCGCCTACACCCCGGACGATTTCCGCCGCCTGCACGGTGAGGGAAAATTCGCGATCTTTATCAGCATGCTCAACGCCTACCCGCTGGGCGATGACCTGAACCAACTGGACCTGTGGGCGGCGCGCGGCATGCGCATGTTCGGCTTCAGTTATATCGGCAATAACGCCTGGTCCGACTCGTCGCGCCCACTGCCGTTTTTCAATGATTCGACCGACGCCCTCGAAGGGCTGTCGCCCATCGGCCAGCAGGCGGTGCATCGCCTCAATGACCTGGGCGTGATCATCGACGTGTCGCAAATGTCGACCAAAGCCCTGGAGCAGGTGGCGCAATTGAGCCGCACGCCGATGGTGGCGTCCCACTCGGCGCCACGCGCCTCGGTGGATATCCCGCGCAACCTCAGCGACAAGGAGTTGCAACTGATCAAGAACAGTGGCGGCGTGGTTCAAGTGGTGGGCTTCCCGGCCTATTTGCGTCCGCTGAGCCAGCCAACCCAAGACAAACTCAACGCCCTGCGCGCGCGGTTCGACCTGCCGCCGCTGCCCAACCTGGCCATGGCCCTGATGCCCGGCGACGCAATCATTGCCGCCTGGCCCGAGCAGAAGTTCGGCCAGTACGCCCAGGGCCTGTACGGCATTCTCGAAGAAGAACCCAAGGCCACCCTCAAGGATTGGGGCGACGCCATCGACTACACCGTGCGCAAGATCGGCATCGATCACGTCGGCATCTCGTCGGACTTCAACGACGGCGGCGGCATCCAGGGCTGGGAGAACGTCGGCGAGGTGCGCAACGTCACCGCTGAGCTGATCCAGCGTGGCTACTCCGAAGCCGACATCGCCAAGCTGTGGGGAGGCAACTTCCTGCGCGTATGGGACCAGGTACAAAAAGCCGCCAAGCCCTTGGCCAACCGCTAACCACCTAGAAGCACGTCCATGACTGATCGCCGTACATTTCTCAAACAGGCCGGTGTCTTCGCCGCCAGCCTGCCGCTGGGCGCTGCGCTGATACCTCAAGCATTGGCCGACAACCCGGCACCCGCTGCGAACGACCCATGGACGGGATTGAAACAGCTGTTCAACCAGGACCCGAACTACCTGCACTTCTCCAACTTCCTGGTGGCCTCGCACCCCAAGCCGGTGCGCGAGGCGATCGACCGCTACCGCCAGCAAATCGACCACAACCCAGGGCTGGCGATGGATTGGGGTCTTGAGGAAACCTGGAAACGCGAAGGCCAGGTACGGGAATGGGCCGGTCGCTACTTGAATGCCAAGCCGGCACAAATTGCCCTCACCGGCAGCACCTCCGAGGGGCTGGCGATGATCTACGGCGGGATAAAGCTGCGGCCCGACCAGGAAATCCTCACCACCGTGCACGAGCATTACGCCACCCAGAACGTCCTGGATTTTCGCGTGCTCAAGCAAGGCACGCAGGTGCGCCGGTTCAGGCTGTTCGAAGACGCCAACCGCGTGTCTGCCGACGAAATCCTCGGCAATATCCAGCGCAGTATCCGCCCCAACACCCGCGTGCTGGGCATGACCTGGGTGCAGTCGGGCAGCGGCGTGAAACTACCGATTGGCGAGATCGGCAGGCTGGTGGACGCACTCAACCGTCACCGCGATGAAAACGACCGCATTCTCTACGTGGTGGACGGTGTGCACGGTTTTGGCGTGGAAAACCTCGACTTCCCCGACATGCACTGCGACTTCTTTATCGCCGGCACACATAAATGGATGTTCGGCCCGCGCGGTACCGGCCTGGTGTGCGCCCGTGACGCCGAAAACAAATACGTGACGCCGATGGTGCCGACCTTCTCCGAAGACACCAATTTCGCCACCACCATGACGCCCGGCGGTTACCACGCTTTTGAGCATCGCTGGGCGGTGGACGAAGCCTTCAAGCTGCATTTGCAGTTGGGCAAGCCGCAAGTGCAGGCGCGCATTCACGCGCTCAATAGCGAATTGAAAAGCCGTTTGCTGGCTCACTCGCAGATCGAGCTGGTGACGCCGCGCAGCCCTGATCTCTCCGCCGGTTTTACCTTCTTCCGCGTCAAGGGCCAGGACAGCGAGGCCGTGGTCGCCCACATGATGAAAAACCGCGTGGTGATCGATGCGGTAGACCGCGATGTCGGCCCCGTGATTCGCACCTCCCCCGGCCTGCTTAACAGCTCGGATGAAATCCAGCGTTTCATGAGCTTGCTGAGCCAACGGCTGTGAACCCTTTTTCCTTTGAACGAGATGCCCACATGACTCCATCCCGACTCAAGCCCCTCACTGCCCTGGCGCTGACCGCCCTGTGCGGCGCGCTGTTGCCAGGCCTGGCCCAGGCCGCCACCGCGCAACCGGGCAAAGTATTCAAAGACTGCAAGGACTGCCCGGAAATGGTCGTGCTGCCGGCCGGCACCTTTACCATGGGCACCCCGGAAGACGAAGTCGGCCGCGAGCCCGACGAAGGCCCGATGCATGAGGTGACCTTCGCCAAACCCTTTGCCATGAGCCGCTTCCATATCACCGCCGGTGAATGGGACAGCTATATCCGCCAGACCGGCGTCAAGATCGCCGACGGCGACACCCGCCCAGGGCGCGAATGCATCGCCAGCAAACCACGCTACCCACAAGGCCCGCGCCAGCCGGCGGTGTGCATGGACATGGACGACATCAAGAACTATGTGGCCTGGCTGTCGAAAAAGACCGGGCAGAAGTACCAGATGGTCAGCGAAGCGCAACGTGAATATGCGGCGCGTGCGGGCACCACCGGGCCGTTTCCGTTTCCTTTCGATGAGGGCAAGGGTTACAGCATCGCCAAACATGCCAACACCTACGGCCCGGCGGATGGCTACAGCTATTCCTCGCCAGTGGGCAGCTACCCGCCGAATGCGTTTGGCATGTACGACATGCACGGCAATGTCTATGAGCGGGTTGCCGATTGCGAGCACCCCAACTACGTCGGTGCGCCCACCGACGGCAGCGCCTGGGTCGAACCGAACTGCGAGAGCTACCAGATTCGCGGCAATGACTGGGGCGAAGCGCCCGTGTTTTCACGCTCGGGCAACCGCAACAATATTTACCCGCAAACGCGCGGCGACTGGATTGGCTTTCGGGTAGTGCGCGAGCTTTAAGCGCGGCGCCGTTCAAAATGTGGGAGCTGGTTTGCCTGCGATAGCGGTGGGTCAGTCATCCCTTTATCGCCAGGGCCGCCGCCTTCGCGGGCAAGCCCGCTCCCACATTTTGCCTTGCGTATGCCAGGTAAGGGTTCGCGGCAATGGCTGGGCGGCTGGGCTTAGGGTCGTGCGCAAGCCGTCAAGACCGCCACCATTCAAATGTGGGAGCTGGCTTGCCTGCGATAGCGGTGTGTCAGTCACCCCTGTATCGACAGGGCCGCCGCCTTCGCGGGCAAGCCCGCTCCCACATTTTGGTTCTGCAGGTACCCATAGGGCTGTGTTCAGGCCTGCTTGGCCAACAACTCCAAGCCTTCGTGCAACGCCGGGAACAGGCTGTTGTTGAAGTTGTTCCAGCGCAGTTCGAGGATGGTGTCCTCGGGCGAAATCTCGGTTTTCAGCACGTCGTGAAACACTTCACCCGAATCAATGCCGTTATCCACGTAGTGGAACGACGCGCCGGTGAGGTACAGCGGCTCGGACGGCGTGGTGGCCTTGGTCGCCCAATCCACCACGGTTTGCCCGCGCGCACCATACAACGCGTTCCAGGTGGCGTACGCGCCGCGGCGTTCGTAAGGCGATTCGATGCGCGTAATGCCTGGGTGAATGTTCATGATGCGCCGCGCAAACGGCGCGCCTGGCCGCACCAACTCATCCAGAATCACCAGCAAACCATCCAGCACGACGATATCAGCCTTCAATTCCACCAGCGTGTCGTGCAGGCGGCGCTCGAAATCCTGCTTGCCGGCGATGTGCTCGGCGCTGCCGCGTGGCAGACGGCGATAGGTGGACGGCACGCTCAGCAACAAATCGTTAACCAACCGGCCCTGCACTTGCAGATCCGCCGGGTACAGCCACTGGCGGCCTGGTTTGTAGGCAAAGCCGTAATCGCTGACCAGTTGCTGGTCGCGCGGGTTCTGTTCGTCATCGTCGTACACCACGCCAACCAGGTTGTACGCCTCGCCCAATGGGGTGTCGTTCAACGAGCCCACCAGAAACTCCAGCACCGACTTCATGTAGCGCTCGTGGTCCTTGTAGGCCACCGGCTGCCCGGCCTTGTCGGCTGCGGCATTTCGCAGGGACCACACATACACCAGGTTCTTTTTCGTCATTGTTTCGCTCTCGCTGAATGGACTGCGCGCGGCGTCGATGCACGTGCGCCTACAGCACAAGAACGAACCAGCTGCGCGGCAATTTATGCCGCTCCACCAGCAAAGGGCACGCCGAGCTAAATACTCGCGCCGGCGCTTCGTTTGTCATGGGTAAGGGTCTGTGTGCCCAGCCCCTCTTTTCATTCTCCGGGAAGTACTTATGACCGACCCCAAACGCAGCGCCTTCAAGGGTTTGCTCGCCTTGCTCAGGCCCTTTCGTACCATCGTGACGATCTCCGTCGCCCTCGGCATGGTGGGCGGCCTGGCCATTACCTTGCTGCTGGCCACCATCAATAACGCGCTGCATTCGGTCAACGGCATGACCCAAGGCGTGGTCCTGACCTTTGCGGCGCTGTGCGTACTGGCGCTGATCAGCTCGATCATTTCCGACATTGGCACCAACTATGTCGGGCAACGCATCATTGCTGCCCTGCGCAAAGATCTGGGCGAGAAAGTGCTGTCGGCACCCATCGGCCAGATCGAGCGCTACCGCTCCCACCGGCTGATCCCGGTGCTGACCCATGACGTCGACACCATCAGCGATTTTTCTTTCGCCTTCACGCCACTGGCCATCGCCGCCACGGTGACCCTCGGCTGCCTGGGCTACCTTGCCTACCTGTCGGTGCCGATGTTCCTGATGATGGTGGTGGCGATCATCATCGGCAGCGCCGTGCAATTCATTGCCGGTGGCAAAGGCATCCAGGGCTTCGACTTGGCGCGCAGCCATGAAGATGAATTGCAGCGCTACTACAACGCGATCGCTTCCGGCGCCAAGGAGCTGCGCATGCACCGCCCACGGCGCTATCGCATGAATACCCATCGCATCCAGGAAACCGCAGACCGCATCAGCGATATCCAAGTGCGTTCGGTCAACATTTATATCCTCGCCAAGACGTTCGGTTCGATGCTGTTCTTCGTGGTAATCGGCCTGGCCCTGGCGATGCAGGCCTACAACCCGAACCCCGACCCTACGGTGATCACCGGCTTCGTGCTGGTGCTGCTATACATGAAAGGCCCGCTGGAACACCTGCTCGGTTACCTGCCGGTGGTGGGCAAGGCCAAGATCGCCTTTGGCCGGATCAGCGAGCTGTCGGAGCGCTTCTCCTCCCCCGAACCGCACCTGCTGATGGATGACAGCGAAGCGCCAAAACCGGTCGTCAACAGCCTGGAACTGCGCGGCGTGAGCTACAGCCCACCGGCGATTGAAGGCAGCGAACCGTTCCACCTGGGGCCGATCAACCTGAGCATCAAACAAGGCGATATCGTGTTTATCGTCGGCGAGAACGGCAGCGGCAAGACCACCCTGATCAAACTACTGCTGGGCTTGTATCCGCCCCAGGCGGGCGAGATCCGCCTGAACGGCGAGGCCGTCACCGACCCCGAGCGCGATGACTATCGCCAACTCTTCACAACGATCTTCTCCGACTACTACCTGTTCGACGATCTGGTGCAAGGCAGCGCCACCCACTCACTGGATAGCGCCGCCAAATACCTGGAGCGCCTGGAGATTGCGCACAAGGTCAGCGTCAAGGACGGCGTGTTCAGCACTACCGACCTGTCTACCGGCCAACGCAAACGCCTGGCATTGGTCAACGCCTGGCTCGAAGAACGCCCGGTACTGGTGTTCGACGAATGGGCCGCGGACCAGGACCCGGCTTTCCGCCGGATTTTCTACACCGAGCTGCTGCCGGACCTCAAGCGCCTGGGCAAAACCATCATCGTAATCAGCCACGACGACCGCTACTTCGACATCGCCGATCAATTGGTGCGACTGCGCGCCGGCCAGGTGGTGCACGAAATGGAGCCTGCCTGAAATTTATTTTCCGGTTTTTACAAGTAGGAACGTCTCACTAGTGGTAATGAGAACAATACTCAATAAACACCTATAACTTGCCCACTTAAACATAGAAGAGAAAGCATCCATGCCAGCAAGACTCGGTCTCAGCCCCCTGAGCAAAGCGCTATCCATGCGCCGGGCCCTGAACATCAATCTTCTTCCGAGCGCCTTGGCCCTGGCGATATCGCTGCCGGTTGCAGGTTATGCGCAGGCACAGGAGATCGAGCTGGATATTCCTGCACAGTCGCTAGGGAGCGCACTGCAAGAGTTTGGGCGCCAGACCAACGTGCAGGTGCTGTACAGCCCGAGCGATGTGCAGGGCAAGAGCAGCCGCGCAGTCAAGGGCAAAATGGAACCGCAGCGGGCAATCGACACCTTGCTGGGTGGCACAGAGACAACCCACACCTTCAATGGCAACTCGCTGACCGTGACCGCCGCCGGTACATCCGCAGAGCTGGAATTAAGCCCTACCGAGGTAACCGGCAACGCCCTAGGCAACATCACCGAGGGCTCCGGTTCCTACACGCCAGGCACCATTGCCACGGCAACCCGCTTGAGCCTGACGCCGCGGCAAACCCCGCAGTCGATTACGGTGATCACCCGCCAGCACATCGAAGACTTTGGCCTCAATAACGTCGATGACGTGATGCGCCACACCCCGGGCATCACCGTGTCGGCCTATGACACCGACCGTACCAACTACTATTCCCGTGGTTTTTCGGTCAACAGCTTCCAGTACGATGGCATTCCGTCCACCGTGCGCAACGTTGGCTATTCGGCAGGTAACACCCTGAGCGACATGGCGATCTACGACCGCGTCGAAGTTCTCAAGGGCGCCACCGGCCTGCTCAACGGTGCCGGCTCTCTGGGCGCGACCATCAACCTGATTCGCAAGAAGCCCACCTCGGAATTCAAAGGCCATGTGCAACTGGGCGCAGGTTCCTGGGACAACTACCGCAGCGAAGTCGACGTCAGCGGCCCGTTGACCGACAGCGGCAACGTCCGTGGTCGCGCAGTGGCGGCGTACCAAGACAAAAATTCCTTCATGGACCACTACTCCCGCAAGACCGAAACCTACTACGGCATTACCGAGTTCGACCTGTCCCCCGATACCATGCTGACCGTGGGCTTCGACTACCAGGACAGCATTCCACAAGGTTCGAGTTGGTCTGGTTCCTTCCCGCTGGTGAAATACGACGGCAGCATCAACAAGATGCCCCGCTCCTACAACAACGGCACCACCTGGAGTTCCTGGGAACAAAACACCCGCACCGCCTTTGCCATGCTCGAGCATGATCTGGGCGATGGCTGGGTCACCAAGTTCCAACTTGACCACAAGATCAACAGCTACCACGCCGACCTTGGCTCGATTCAGTTCGTTGAGCCCCAGTCCGATGGCAGCGCGTCGGTCAATGGGCAGAAGTACACGGGCGAAACCAAAAGCACCTCGGCCGATCTGTATGCCACCGGGCCTTTCAGCTTGTTCGGCCGCGACCATGAACTGGTCGTAGGCGGCTCGATCGGCACCTCGCGCTGGCAGGGCAAGGGTTATTGGTCACCGGAATGGCCAGGCGGCAACAAAGTCGATTTCTATAACTGGAATGGCAAGATCGCCAAGCCGATCTACGGCCCGGTCCAGCAGTACACCGACGACAATATCCGTCAGACCGGCTACTACGTGACGACACGCTTGAACGTAATGGATGACCTGAACGTGATTCTCGGCGGTCGCGTCGCCAACTATCACGTCACCGGTATTAACCCCTCCTATAAGGAAACCGGCCGGTTCATCCCGTATGCGGGTGTGATCTATGACCTGAACGACAATTTCTCGGTGTACACCAGCTATACCGATATTTTCCAACCTCAGGAAAGCACCTATAAAGACCGCAACCAGACGCTGCTGGAGCCGGACGAAGGGCAAAACTACGAGATAGGCTTGAAGGGCGAGTTCTTTGACGGCCGCTTGAACACCAGCCTTGCGTATTTCGAGGTGCATGAGACCAATCGCGCTATCTCTGACGATGCCTACAACAACCAAACCCCGACACCCGACAACTATGCGTTCAAGGGTTCCAAGGCCGTCACCAAAGGCTACGAAGCAGAAATCTCCGGTGAGCTGAGCCCAGGCTGGCAGCTGCAGGGCGGTTACACCCACAAGATCGTGCGCGACGAAGACGGCAAGAAAATCTCCACCTTCGAGCCGGAAAATCAGGTCAACCTGAACACCACCTACAAACTCAAGGGCGCTCTGGACAAGTTCACTGTCGGTGGCGGCGTGCGCTGGCAGAGCAAGGCCTGGAATGAGATCTGGAACCAGCCGCTCAATAAAAACCAGGACATCACCCAGTCGTCCTATACAGTGGTGGACCTGATGACCCGCTACCAGGTCACCAAGAACCTCTCGGCGACCGTCAACCTCAACAATATCTTCGACACCACCTACTACACCAACGTGGGCTTCTATAACTCGGCCGCCTACGGTGATCCGCGTAACGTGATGTTCAGCACTCGCTGGGACTTCTGATCAAATGCACTGATCGCCCAAGCGATCAACCCAACGCCCGATGAAAGCGCCGCTCTCATCGGGCTTTTTTATGCCTGTGTATTAAGGCCATGCTCGGTCAACTGTGGGAGCTGGCGTGTCTGCGATGCATGCACCTCGAAATATCAGGCCCCCAGTCGATGCCATCGCAGGCAAGCCAGCCTCCACAGAAAATCACGTCTGCGGAGCCCTTTTTTGATGCCTGCCCGGCCTGAAATCCAGCACAAAAAAACCCGCATCAATGATCCGGGTTGATTCGTGCGTCGCCCTCCTTACTCCATGGCGGCCACCAGGCTGTTGATGAACGCGGCGCTGTCGATAATGCCGTCATGATCGGTGTCGATCATCACCGAACGCTCGATGCGCCCCTGCCCAATCACCTTCGCCATGTTCTGTTCGATCAGGTCCTTGAACTGCCCCGCGCGGCTCAATGAGGCCCACCAGCAACTGACCGACGCCTGGATCGGCTTGAAGTCCGCCGCTTCCAAGCGTTCGCTCAACGCACGGTCAACCTCCCAGGAAATCTGTGCCTCGTTGCCACGCAGCAACTCTTCCTTGATGCGGGTAAAACCTTCACCCAAATGCTGCTCTGCCCAGCCCACGAACGCGTGCCATTGCCCGTCTTCATCCGCTGCCTGACGCTGGCACTCCTGCCACGCACCTTCAATCTGCTCGGAAAACGCCGGGAACATTGCCCCAAGCAACGCCGCACGGCGCTCATTGGCGGATGCCTCGCGCCCCTCCTCCACGATCACCGCGTCCCAATACGGCTTGAGCCACTGCGGCGGCGCCGAATCGATCCAGCCGACAAACTCCACCTCACGCCCTGCTTGCTCCAGCGCATAGGCGACTTCCATCGCCAGGTTGCCGCCCAGCGACCAACCGGCCAAGCGATAGGCACCCTGTGGCTGAGCCGCCAATAATTGCGCGGCGTAATCGTCAACCATCGCCTGCCATTCAGGCACCGACGCGCCCTCTTCCACCAGCGCACGACAGATCACCCCGTACACCGGGCGTTGCTCGCGCAGCGCCAGGGCGATCGCGGTGTAGCAATGCACCGAACCAAAGCTTGGGTGGAACATGAACAGCGGCGTACCTTGGGTCTGGCTGTTGAGCTTGACGATCAACTCGCTGCGCGCATCGCCCTGCAGACAATTAACCTGCCCGCGCACGGTTGGGTTGAGCATCAATTGGCTGACAGACAGGTTGACCCCGCTGACCTGCCGGATGCGCTCCTTGAGCAACAGCACGCGCAAGGAGTGGCCGCCCAACTCGAAGAAGTTGTCGTTCAACCCCACCCGCTCAACACCCAGCACCTCACTCCAGATCGCTGCAACCTGTTGCTCAATCTCGCTGTGCGGCGCCTGGTATTGGTCTGCGCCGCTGGCTTCAGGCTTGGGCAGCGCCTTGCGATCCAGTTTGCCATTCGGGCTCAGCGGCATCTGCTCAAGCACGACCCACTGCGCGGGCACCATATAATCCGGCAAGTGCGCAGACAAGTGCGTGCCGACCACGGATTTCCAATCCTCACTCGGCGCCTGCAATACCACGTAACCCACCAAATGCGTGCCGTCCACGGCCAGCACGGCCGCTTCACGCACGCACTCATGCTCCAGCAGACGCGCCTCGATTTCACCTAACTCGATGCGCAGCCCACGCAGTTTGACCTGATGGTCGATGCGGCCCGCGTACTCGATCACACCGTCGTCGCGATAGCGCGCCAGGTCGCCAGTGCGGTACAGCCGCTCTCCACTGCCGAAGGGGTCAGTCACAAAACGCTCAGCGGTCAACGCCGGCCGACGGTGATAACCCCGCGCCAGGCCAATACCGCCCAGGTACAACTCGCCCAACACGCCCACCGGCGCCGGCTCCAGGTTGCTGTCCAGCACGTAGCAGCCCAGGTTGGCGATGGGCTGGCCAATCGGCACGGCATCACTGCCTTCCTCGACACAGGTCCAGTGGGTCACATCAATCGCGGCTTCCGTCGGCCCGTACAGGTTGTACAACCGGGCAGCGGGCAGCTTGGCAAAAACCTGTTGCTGCGCGTCCACCGGCAATGCTTCGCCGCTGCACACAATGCGTTGCAGGCTATGGCAAGAGCCGACCGCCGCGTCCTGCAAGAAGGCTTGCAGCATGGATGGCACAAAGTGAAGCGTGGTGACCTGCTCGGCGTTGATCAAGCTGATCAACCGGGCCGGATCGCGATGATCTCCCGGCGCTGCCACCACGAGGCGCGCGCCGGTCATCAGTGGCCAGAAGAACTCCCACACCGACACGTCAAAACTGAACGGGGTTTTCTGCAGCACTGTATCGCCACCATCCAGGCTGTATGCCTGCTGCATCCAGCAGAGTCGATTGGTCAGTGCCGAATGCCGATTGCCGGCGCCCTTGGGCTGCCCGGTCGAGCCCGAGGTGTAGATCACATACGCCAGGTTCTCGCCATCCACTGCGACATCAGGATTGTGCTCGCTGTAACCTTCAAGCCATGCTTCGCCGGTCTCCAGCACCAGGCTTTGCACGCCTGTCGAGAGCGGCAGTTGCGCCAACAAATGTGCCTGGGTCAGCAGCAGATTCACGCCACTGTCTTGCAGCATATAACTGAGTCGGTCACGCGGGTATTCCGGGTCCAGCGGCACATAGGCGCCGCCGGCCTTGAGCACGGCCAACAGGCCGACAACCAGCTCGATGGAGCGCTCCACCGCCAGCCCCACCAGCACGTCCGGCCCGACACCCGCCGCCACCAAACGATGCGCCAGGCGGTTGGCCCGACGGTTAAGTTCGGCGTAGCTCAACTGCTGCCCGGCAAAGGCCAGGGCCGGACTGTGCGGCGTACGTAGCACCTGGGCCTCAATCAACTGATGCACGCCCTGATGCAGCGGGTAAGTCTGAGCCGTGGCGTTCCATGCCAGCAACGTCTCACGCTCGGCCTGGGTCACGGACGGCAGTGCGGCCAGGCGTTGGTCGGCATCGACGATCAAGGCATTCAATAACTGCTGGAAGTGCTCGGCCAAGCGCTGGATATGTGCGGCGCTGAAGGCCTGACGGTCATAGTTGAACTCAAGCCCGAGGCTTTCGCCCATGCCCAGCAGCACGGTCAACGGGTAGTGCGTCTGCTCCAGGCTGTGCACCGCACCAAAGCGCAGGCCCGACGGCGCGCCTTGCTCCAACGCCTCGGACACCGGGTAGTTCTCGAACACCAGGATGCTGTCGAACAGCGCCTCGCCACCCAACCCGGCCCAACGCTGGATCTCGAACAGCGGCGTGTGTTCTTGCTCGCGCAAGCGCACGTTCTGCGCCTGGATCTGTTGCAGCCACTGGCTGACCGACAGCTGCGCCTCAGGCGTGGCCACCACAGGCAGCGTGTTGATAAACAAACCCACTTGCTGCTCGATACCGCGCAGCTCGGCCGGGCGACCTGCCACGGTGGCGCCGAAGGCCACGGTAGCCTGCCCGGTGTGATGTTGCAGCAGCAATAACCAGGCAGCTTGCACCAAGGTATTGAGGGTAACCTTGTTGCCTTGCGCGAACACTTTGAGGCGTTCGGTGTGAGCGGCGTCAAAGCTCAGGCGATGCTCACCATTGGCCGCCAATGCAGCAGGCTCATCGCTCGACAGGCCAGGTGCAAGACGCGTAGGCGCCTGCAGATTGACCAGTTGAGCCTTCCAGAAGGCTTCGCTGACGGCCTTGTCCTGCGCCTGCAACCAGGCGATGTAGTCGCGGTAACGCCCGGTCGGTGCAGACAGCGGCTCGCCGGCATAATGTTGCAACACCTCACCAAACAGCTGCGAACCACTCCAGCCATCCATCAGGATGTGGTGATTGGTGTAGATCAAGTGATAACTCGACGCACCCGTGCGTATCACCGACAGGCTCAACAACGGCGCCTGCTCCAATACAAAACCTTGAACGCGTGCCGATTCGGCCAGGCTATCGAGTGCCGTAGGGCAATCGGTGCGGTCCTGCCAATCAAGCGCCTCAAGCGGCATTCGTCGCTGCTTGTAGACCACCTGCAACGGTTGCTCCACATCGGTCTGCCAGAGGAAGCCGCTGCGCAGGATTTCATGCCGGTCAACCGCCGCCTGCCAGGCCTGGCGGAAGCGCGGTACATCCAAACCGTCCACATCGATGCGCATCTGGTTGATGTAATCGCCCGACCCTTCGCCATACAGCGACTGGAACAACATACCTTGCTGCATCGGCGACAAGGGGTACAGGTCTTCAACCTCAGAAACGGCAAGCGGCAACGCATCCAGTTGAACTTGCGACAGGCGCGCCAGCGGGAAGTCCGACGGCGTCACGCCCTGATTGGCCGCAGCACAGCAGTGTTCGATCAAGGCTTTGAGTTCCAACGCGTACTCATCAGCCAGCTGTTGCACGGTTGCTTGGGCGAACATGGCCTGGCTGAAACTCCAGTTCAGCTTCAGCTCGCCGCCGTACACCTGGCCATTGATTTCCAGCCAGTTGCCCAGCGGCGCATCGACGCTTTGTTCGGCGCCACTGGCGTCACCGGAAGGCGCGAACAAGCCCTCCTGTTCGCCGCTCTCGAAGCTGGTGTCGAACTGTCCCAAGTAATTGAACGTGATGCGCGGGCGCGGCAAACCCGCCAATGCCTGTTGCGCCTCGGCACTGCCCAGGTAACGCAAGGCGCCAAAGCCCAGGCCTTTGTGCGGTACCGCGCGCAGCTGTTCCTTGATCTGTTTGAGCGAACCCGCCAGGGAGTCGGTTGGTGCCAATTGCAATGGATAAAGGCTGGTAAACCACCCGACGGTGCGAGTCAGGTCGATCTCGTCGAACAGGTCCTCACGGCCGTGGCCTTCCAGGCGGATCAGCATCGACGCGTCACCGGTCCAGCGCACGATAACGCGCGCCAAAGCGGTCAGCAGCACGTCATTGATCTGGGTCCGGTAGGCACTTGGAACGTCTTGCAACAAGCGCCGGGTAAACCCTTGATCCAAGTGCGTCGTCACGCTCAGGGCATGCCGGTTACTGACACTGGCCTGCGGGTCGGCGCCCGGCAAACCGGCGCGGCTGCCCTGCAGCTGCGACTGCCACCACGACAACTCCTCGGCCAGCGCCGCAGTACCGGCGTACGCTTGCAAACGCTCGGCCCAGGCGCGGGTGGAACTGGTCTTGGCCGGCAGCACCACGCTGACGCCTTCGACCAGTTGGTGGTAGGCGGTTTGCAGATCTTCCAACAGGATGCGCCAGGACACACCGTCCACCACCAAGTGATGGATCACCAACAATAAGCGTTGCGAGCCGTCGGCCATGCCCACCAACACCGCACGCAGCAGCGGGCCTTGGCTCAGGTCGAGGCTGCGCTGGGCTTCTTCGCCCAGGGCATCAAGCTCTTCAGCCGTGTTCAGCGTGGTCTGCCACAACACCTGTTCGGCCTGATGCTGCTGCGCAGTTCGATACACCGCACGCCAGCCGTCTGCACCTTGGACAAACATAGTGCGCAGGGCGTCGTGATGCACGATCAACGCCTCAAGTGCCGCCAACAGCACAGGCACCTCCAACCGTTGGTGCGGCTGCAGCACCACCGACTGGTTCCAGTGCTCGCGCTGCGGGATGTCATCGGCAAAAAACGCGTGCTGGATCGGCAGTAGCAGCAACTCGCCGGTCAGCGCCGACTGATCCAGCACCACCGCGCCCTCGCCTTCGCGGGCTACGGCTGCCAGGCTCTGCACCGTCTGGTGCTGGAACAGGTCCTTGGGCGTGAAGCGCACACCCGCTTGGCGGGCGCGGCTGACCACCTGGATCGAAATGATCGAGTCGCCGCCCAGTTCGAAGAAATTGTCATGCAAGCCCACACGCGGCAGGCGCAGCACGTCGGACCAGATCGCGGCAATCTTCTGCTCCAGTTCACTCTGTGGCGCTACGTAGACCTGCTGCATCTGGCTCACGTCGGGCAGCGGCAAGCCTTTGCGGTCCAGCTTGCCGTTGGGCGTCAGCGGCATGCGTGGCAAAAACATCAGATGCGTGGGCACCATGTAATCCGGCAGACGGGTTTTCAAGGCACGACGCAGCGCCTCGCGGCCGTTCGATTGCGCCACGGCATCGTCGATCAACGCCGGGTCCAACGGCACCACATAGGCGACCAATTGCTTGCCGGATGGGCCCTCCTGAGCCACCACCACGGTTTCACCAACACTGTCCTGTTCGCGCAGACGGGCTTCGATTTCACCCAATTCGATACGGAAACCACGGATTTTCACCTGATGGTCGACACGGCCCAGGTAGTCCACCACGCCGTCCGGGCGACCACGGGTCAAGTCGCCGCTGCGGTACACGCGGCTGCCAGGTTTGCCGAACGGGTCCGGTACGAAACGCTCAGCGGTCAGTGCCGGGCGCTCGAGGTAACCACGCGCCACCCCCTCACCGCCCAGGTACAACTCACCAGCGACGCCGATGGGTTGCAGGTTCAACTGCGCATCCAATACGTAACCGTTGCGGTTGCCCAGCAACGTGCCGATGGGCGCATACACCGCGCCGCACGGGTCGCCCTTACGGGCTTTCCACAGCAGCGGCGTCACCACGGTTTCGGTCGGGCCATAGCCGTTGAACAAGTAGGTGGGTTTCAGTGCGCGCCATGCCAGGTCGTAACTCGCCTGGGCTACCGCGTCCCCGCCAAAGCAGTAGACGCGCACTGCCGGTGGGTTGCCATCGCGTTCGGCGTGCTCGGCCAGTTGTTGCAGGTAAACCGGTGGGAACACCGCCATCGTCACATTGTGGCGGTGCATTTGGGCGTAGGTGTACTCCGGCAGCCACAGGCTGTCGTCGCGGATCAGCACGCTGGCGCCGTTGATCAGCGGGTGCATCCAGCCTTCGTGGGAGCCATCGAAAGCGAACGACATGAAGTGCAGTTCGCAATCCGCCGGGCCGGTTTCGTAACGCTCACCGGTGGCGATGATGTGCGCCACCAGCGGACCGTGGGACACGGCCACCCCTTTGGGCATACCGGTGGAGCCGGAGGTGTAGATCACGTAGGCCAGGTTGTCGCCGTCCAGTGCCACCTGAGGGGCGCTGTCGTCAGCCTCGGCCCAAGTTTGGACCTGATCAACCGCAAGCGCTTCCAGGCCTTCGGGGATCGGCAGCCGCTGCTGCACAGCCGAGTGGGTCAGCAACAATTTTGCACGGCTGTCTTGCATCATGTACAGCAGGCGATCACGTGGGTATTCCACGTCCAACGGTACGTAGACGCCACCGGATTTCATCACCGCCAGAAACGCCACCATGATCTCGGCACTGCGCGGCATGGCGATGGCCACGCGTACTTCCGGCCCCACACCTCGGGCGATCAGCGCATGCGCCAGGCGATTGGCCTGGCCATCGAGTTCACCATACGTCAGGGTTTGCGAATCGAATTTCACCGCCACGGCATTCGGGTTTTCCCGCGCACGGTCGGCGACCAATTCGTGCACCAGGCGTTTGGCCGAGAAGCCCGAATCGGTGCAGTTCCACAGGTGCAGAATCTGTTGCTGCTCGGCACTGTCCAACAGCGGCAATTGACTGAGGCTTTGCTGCGGGTTGGCGACCATGCCCTGCAACAGGTTCTGCCAATGGCGAGCCATACGTTGCACGGTGCCGGCCTCAAACAAATCCTGGGCATACCCCAGCGTGGCCCAGATACCCTCGTTGGATTCCTGGATATCCAGGTCCAGATCGAAGTGCGCGGTCTTGCTCTCCCAGTCCAGCCCCTCTACCCGCAACTGCGGCAGTTGGTGCTGAACCTGGGCCTGACCCACATCGGTCTGGTGGTTGAACATCACCTGGAACAACGGGTTGTGGCTCAGGCTGCGCTCCGGTTGCAAGGCTTCGACCAGTTGCTCGAACGGCAGGTCCTGATGCGCCTGAGCATCCAGCGCGCGCTGGCGCGTGTGCTGCAATAACTGCTCGACGCTCATCTGGCCATGCAGGTCGGCCTTGAGCACTTGCGTGTTGACGAAGAAGCCGATCAGGCGCTCGGTTTCCCTGCGATTGCGGTTGGCAATCGGCACGCCGACGCGGATTTCTTCCTGACCGCTGTAGCGGTGCAGCAAGGTCTGGAACGACGCCAGCAACAGCATGAACAGTGTCACACCTTGCTGCCGGGCCAAGGCTTTGAGGTCATGGGCCAGTGTCGGCGCCAGCTCGATAGGCAGGCGTGCGCCACGGTGGCTCTGCACGGCCGGGCGTGGGTGGTCGAAGGGCAGCTCCAACACGCTCTGCTCACCGCCCAGCACCTCGCGCCAATAGGCCAGTTGGCGCGCTTTCTCACCCGCGCCCATCCAGTTGCGTTGCCACACAGCGTAGTCAGCGTACTGAATCGGCAACGCCGGCAATTGCACGCCCTGCCCTTGGCTGTACGCGGCGTAAAGCTGTACCAGTTCCTCCACCACCAGCTGCATCGACCAACCATCGGACACGATGTGATGCTGAACCAGCACCAACACATGCTCATCAGCCGCCAGACGCAGCAGCGCCACGCGCAGCAACGGCCCCTGTTGCAGGTCGAACGGCTTGGCAATTTCAGCTTCTACTCGCGCCTTGAGCTGGGCCTCCTCGACATCGCCACACACTATCTGCACCGACGCCAACGGGTCGATCACCTGCACTGCGCCGTCGTGGGTCTGGCGCACATGCGTGCGCAGGCTTTCATGCCGTGCCAGCAACGTGTCGAAACTGCGCTGCAACGCGGCAATGTCCAACTGCCCTTTCAAACGCAAGGCGCTAGGCACGTGATACGCCGCGCTTTGCGGCTCCAGTTGCCAGAGGAACCACTGGCGCTCCTGGGCATACGACAACGGCAGCGGTTGGTCACGCCCCACCGGCACCAGCGCCGGCGCCTTTGGTGCGGTCGGGGAATGGGCTTCAATAGCGGCGACAAAACCGTCCAGGCGCGGTTGCTCGAACAGGGTCTTGAGCGGCACTTCCAGGTTCAGCGCCTGACGAAGGCGCGAGACCACCTGCATCGCCAGCAACGAATGCCCGCCCAGCTCGAAGAAGTGCTGAGTCAGCCCGACCCGCTCGGTGCCGAGGATGTCGGCCCAGATCGCCGCAACCTGCTGTTGCAGGGCGGTAACCGGCGCTTGCCAATCGGCTTGCGCCGACGTGGCATCCGGTTTGGGCAAGGCATGGCGGTCCAGCTTGCCATTGGGGTTCAAAGGCATGCGTGCGAGGAAGATCAGGTGCGCAGGCACCATGTAATCCGGCAATTGCTCGCGCAGCGTGGCCTTGAGCTGTTCACCCGCCGCAACCTGCTCGTGCTCGGGCAGCGCGTGAGTAGGTACCACGTAGGCCAGCAGTTGGTTGTCAGCCGCCAGAAGCAGGGTTTCGCGCACGCCTGGCTGGGCCAGCAGCAATGCTTCGATTTCACCCAGCTCAATGCGGAAACCTCGGATCTTGACCTGATGATCGACCCGCCCGACGTACTCGATCACGCCATCAGCGCGACAGCGAGCCAGGTCACCCGTGCGATACAGGCGCGCACCCGAATGACTGAAAGGGTCGGCGACAAACCGTTCCGCCGTCAGCGCAGGGCGTTGCAGATAGGCACGCGCCAGGCCGCTTTCACTGGCGATATACAGCTCACCCACGGCACCGACCGGCAGCAGGTTCAAATCACGGTCGAGCACATACAACCCACGCCCCGCCAGCGCGCGGCCGATAGGGCTGTTGCTGGCGCCGATCATAGTGGTGTCGGCGCTGCAGTCCAGCACGCTGGACACCACGGTCGCCTCGGTCGGCCCATAAGTATTGAGCAGGCGCACATGCCCAAGCCCAGCACGACGCCACAACGCCGGGCCATCCAGCGGCATGGCTTCGCCGCCGATATGCACCTGGCGCAGTGCGCCGTAAGCGCGCGGGCCGGCCACCAGGCAATCCTGCAAAAAGAGTTTCCAGTAGGCCGTGGGCAAGTCGGCCAGGGTGATGCCCTGAGCAATAACCTGCCGGTACAGCTCGGCACCGTCCCACAGTTGCGCGCCACGCAGCACCACGGTGGCACCGAGTGTCAGGGCTGGGTACAGCTGCTCGACGAAGCCGTCGAAGTTCAAGGTCGCGAACTGCAGAACTCGGTCGTCCGCAGTCAGGCACGAATAGTCAGCGGCAATGCTCGCGAACTCACTCAAGGCGGCATGGTTGATGGCGACGCCCTTGGGCTTGCCGGTAGAGCCTGAGGTGTAGATGACGTAGGCCAGGTTGCGCGGTTCGAAGTCGAGCCGTGGATTGTGCTCGGCACATTGCGCCAGTTGCGCATCCGCCAGGTCGATGTCCAGGGTCGCCAAATGCCCAGGCAGCGGCAGGCGCTGACGCAGCGACGATTGCGTGAGCACCAGCCTCACGCCGCTGTCTTCAAGCATGTGCAGCAGGCGCTCACGCGGGTATTCCGGGTCGAGCGGCACGTACGCACCGCCCGCCTTGAGCACCGCCAGCAGGCTCACCACCATGGCAAACGAGCGCTCCACGGCGATGCCGACCAGCACTTCCGGGCCTACGCCCTGGGCGATCAGGTAGTGGGCCAGACGGTTGGCCTGGCGGTTCAACTCGCCATAGCTGATGGCCTGCTCGTCCAGCGCCAAAGCCTGGCGTTCAGGGTGCTGCCGGGCCTGAGCCTCGAACAGTTGATGCACCGCGTGCAGTTCGATGCCGGTAGCTGGCGCGTTCCACGCCTTGAGTACCACCGTTTGTTCGGCGGCGCCGAGCATCACCACATCACTGAGACGACTCTGCGGTGCGTTCACCACTGCGTGCAGCAGGTTCTGCCAGTGCTGCGCCAAACGCTCGATCGTCGCGGCCTCGAACAGGTCGGTCGCATAGGTCAGCGCCGCCCAGATGCCTTCGGCGGACTCATGGGTGTCCAGGCTCAAATCGAAGTGCGTGGTCTGGTTGTCCCAGTCCAGTTCCAAGACGCGCAGCCCCGGTAATTGCTGGCCCTCGCGCCCGCCCTGGGCGTCGGTCTGGTGGTTGAACATCACCTGGAACAATGGGTTGTGGCTCAGGCTGCGCTCGGGCTGCAACGCCACCACCAGTTGTTCGAACGGCAGGTCCTGATGGGCCTGGGCTTGCAGCGAGCGACGCTTGGTCTGCTGCAGCAGTTCGACGAAACTCATCTGCCCGTCAAGGTCGGCCTTGAGCACTTGGGTGTTGACGAAAAAGCCGATCAGCCGCTCGGTCTCGACCCGGTTGCGGTTGGCAATCGGCACGCCGACACGGATGTCCGACTGTCCACTGTAGCGATAGAGCAAGGTCTGGAACGCAGCCAGCAGCAGCATGAACGGGGTCGCGCCCTCTTGCTGCGCAAGGCGCTTGATACCACTGACCAGCGTCGGTGACAGATGCACCTGCAAACTGGCACCGCGATGGCTTTGCTGAGCCGGTCGCGGGTGATCGAGGGGCAATTCCAGCACCGGTTGCTCGCCGCCCAGCAGTGACTCCCAGTACGCCAATTGACGGGCTTTCTCACCCGCTTCCATCCAGCCGCGCTGCCACAGGGCATAGTCAGCGTACTGGATCGGCAGGTCGGGCAATTCCAGGCTGCGGCCCTGGCTGCTGGCGGCATAGAGCTGCACCAGCTCCTCGACCATGACCTGCATCGACCAGCCATCGGAAATGATGTGGTGCTGCACCATCACCAGCACATGCTCATCGTCGGCCAGTTGCAGCAGCGTCACGCGCAACAGCGGTGCCTGGAGCAGATCGAAAGGCCGCGCGACCTCAGCTTCCACCTGCGCCATCAGGTGCTGTTCGTCCGTGCGTCGCTGCACGATTTCAACGCGAGCCTCAGGCATCACGGCCTGCAACAACTGCTCACCATCCTGTAGCAAGCGGGTGCGCAGGCCTTCGTGGCGCGCCAGCAAACGGTCGAAACTGTGCTGCAGCGCCACCAAGTCCAACTGGCCTTGCAGGCGCAGCGCGCCAGGGATGTGATAGGTGGCGCTGTCAGGGTCCAACTGCCAGAGGAACCACTGGCGTTCCTGAGCGTAAGACAAGGGCAGTGCTTGGACCTCGTGGCGGGTCGGGGCAATCGGCAGTTGCGCGAAGCTCATGCCACGCGCTTGCAGGCGCTGATAAAACTGCTGACGTTGTTCAAGCGGCAGGCGAAGAAAGCGCGAGACCAGATCGATATTAGGGTTGGAAAGCATGGTTCAAATCGCCTCTAGTTCGCTCAAAAAGTCACGAAGATCATCAAAATCTTCCGCGCTGCCGGCGCGGAAGGTGGCTGCGGCCTGCACATAGGCGCGCAGCGTTTCGGTCTGGAACACTTCAACCAGGGGCACTTCCAGGCCCAGCTCGGACTGGACCCGCGATGTGATCTGGATCGCCAGCAAAGAATGGCCGCCGACTTCGAAGAAGTTGTCGTCCAGGCCCACTTGCGGCAGGCGCAACACCTCGGCCCAGATCGCCGCAATCTGCTGTTCCAGTTCGGTTTGCGGGGCCACGTAGCGTTGCTGCATCAGGCTCACATCCGGCGCGGGCAAGCCTTTGCGATCGAGCTTGCCGTTGGGGGTCAGCGGCATCTGCGCGAGGAACATGAAGTGCGTGGGCACCATGTAATCCGGCAGGCGGGTCTTGAGGGCCCGACGCAAGGCGTCGCGGAACTCGGCCTGGTCGATCAGGGCCGGATCAGTGGGTACGACATATGCCACCAGTTGCTTGCCGGTCGGGCCTTCCTGTGCCACCACCACGGTTTCACCAACACTGTCCTGTTCGCGCAGACGGGCTTCGATTTCACCTAGTTCGATGCGGAAACCCCGGATTTTCACCTGATGGTCGACACGGCCCAGGTAATCCACCACGCCGTCCGGGCGACCACGGGTCAAGTCGCCGCTGCGGTACACGCGGCTGCCAGGTTTGCCGAACGGGTCCGGTACGAAACGCTCGGCGGTCAGTGCCGGGCGCTCGAGGTAACCACGCGCCACCCCCTCACCGCCCAGGTACAACTCACCAGCGACGCCGATGGGTTGCAGGTTCAACTGCGCATCCAATACGTAACCGTTGCGGTTGCCCAGCAACGTGCCGATGGGCGCATACACCGCACCGCACGGGTCGCCCTTACGGGCTTTCCACAGCAGCGGCGTCACCACGGTTTCGGTCGGGCCGTAGCCGTTGAACAAGTAGGTGGGTTTCAGTGCGCGCCATGCCAGGTCGTAACTCGCCTGGGCTACCGCGTCCCCGCCAAAGCAGTAGACGCGCACTGCCGGTGGGTTGCCATCGCGTTCGGCGTGCTCGGCCAGTTGTTGCAGGTAAACCGGTGGGAACACCGCCATCGTCACATTGTGGCGGTGCATTTGGGCGTAGGTGTACTCCGGCAACCACAGGCTGTCGTCGCGGATCAGCACGCTGGCGCCGTTGATCAGCGGGTGCATCCAGCCTTCGTGGGAGCCATCGAAAGCGAACGACATGAAGTGCAGTTCGCAATCCGCCGGGCCGGTTTCGTAACGCTCACCGGTGGCGATGATGTGCGCCACCAGCGGACCGTGGGACACGGCCACCCCTTTGGGCATACCGGTGGAGCCGGAGGTGTAGATCACGTAGGCCAGGTTGTCGCCGTCCAGTGCCACCTGAGGGGCGGCGTCGCTGAAGTTGGCCCAGTCCTCGCTGCGGTCGATTGCCAGAGTGTTCAGTCCTTGCGGGACCGGCAATTGCTGCAAGGCGCTGGTGTGCGTCAACAGCAACTGGGCGCGGCTGTCGCCCATCATGTAGAGCAGGCGATCACGCGGGTACTCAATGTCCAGCGGCACATACACACCACCGGCTTTGAGCACGGCGAGGAACGCCACCATGATTTCAGCGCTGCGCGGCATGGCGATCGCCACGCGAACTTCGGGCCCCACACCACGAGCGATCAGCGCATGCGCCAGGCGGTTGGCCTGTGCATCAAGCTCGCCGTAAGTCAGGGTGTGCGAGTCGAATTTCACCGCCACGGCATCTGGGGTTTCCCGCGCGCGGTCGGCGATCAGTTCGTGCACCAAACGTGCGGCTGAGAAGCCCGAGCCGGTGCAATCCCACAGGTGCAGAATGTGCTGCTGCTCATCCGGGTTCAGCAGGTTCAACTGCCCGATGGCCTGCTGCTGATCATCGACCATGGCCTGCAACAGGTTCTGCCAATGCCCGGCCATGCGTTCGATGGTCGCGGGGGCAAACAGATCAGTGGCGTAACTCAGGGATGCATGCAGTGCTTCGCGCGACTCTTCTACATCCAACGCCAGGTCGAACTGTGCCACGCCCTCATCCCAACTCAACACCTCGACCTGCAGGCTCGGCAAACGCTGCAAATGGCTGCCCGCCGAGGTCACGCGGTGGTTGAACAGCACTTGGAACAACGGGCTCAGGCTCATGCTGCGCTCGGGCTGCAGCGCCTCTACCAGTTGCTCGAAAGGCAGGTCCTGATGGGCCTGGGCTTCCAGAGAGCGTTGGCGCACCTGATGCAACAGTTGCGCCACGCTCATCTGGCCGTTGACGTCAGCCTTAAGCACTTGGGTGTTGACGAAGAAGCCGATCAGGCCCTCAGTTTCAAGGCGGTTGCGGTTGGCGATCGGCACGCCGACGCGCACATCTTCCTGACCGCTGTAGCGGTGCAGCAAGGCCTGATAGGCCGCCAGCAACACCATCGGCAACGTGACCCCGGCCTGTTTCGCCACACCACGCAAGCCAGCCAATAGCTGCGGTGTCAATTCAAAGCCCAAGCGCGCACCGCGATGGGTCGGCAACGCCGGGCGCTGGTAGTCAAACGGCAACTCCAGTACAGGCTGCTCACCGCCTAACTGTTCACGCCAGTACGCCAACTGGCGTGCTTTCTCGCCGGCCTCCATCCAGTTGCGCTGCCACAGGGCGTAGTCGGCGTATTGAATCGGCAACGCCGGCGAATTCGGCGTGTGGCCGTCGCTGAAGGCGGCGTAGAGTTTCACCAACTCCTCGACCATCAGCTGCATCGACCAGCCATCGGAGACGATATGGTGCTGCACCAGCACCACCACATGATCGTCCGCGGCCAGGCGCAACAATTTCACGCGCAGCAACGGCCCGCGCAGCAGGTCAAACGGCTGCGCGACCGCCTCGGCCACTTGCGTCTTGAGCCCGGCCTCATCGGTATCGCAACGTTCGATTTCAATCAGGCCCAGGTCTTCAATCACTTGCACCGCACCGCTCGCGTCTTGGCGCAGATGCGTGCGCAGGCTTTCATGGCGCGCCAGCAAGGTGTCGAAACTGCGTTGCAGCGCGGCCACGTCCAACGCGCCTTTCAAGCGCAAGGCGCTGGGGATGTGGTACGCCGAGCTGTGCGGGTCGAGCTGCCAAAGGAACCACTGGCGCTCCTGGGCGTAAGACAGTGGCAACGGCTGCGCACGGTCGGCCTTGAGCAGTGCAGGCGCGGTGACGCCCTCCTCACCCAAGGCACGCACAAAGTCACCGAGCACAGGCTGTTCGAACAGGGTCTTGAGCGCGACTTCCAACGCCACTACCTGACGTACTCGCGACACCACGCGCGTGGCCAGCAGCGAATGCCCGCCCAGTTCAAAAAAGTGGTCATCGAGGCCCACCTGCGGCACCTCCAGCACGTCGGCCCAGATCGCCGCGACCTGCTGTTCGCGCGGGCTGACGGGCGCCACATGGGCTTTGAGCAACAGCTCGGCATCCGCCTTGGGCAGTGCCTTGCGGTCGAGCTTGCCGTTGGGAGTCAGCGGCAGGGTTTCAAGGAATATCAGGTGCGCAGGCACCATGTAGTCCGGCAAACGCGCGCGCAGATCAACCTTGTATTGCTCACGCAGGCTCGCCTGTTGCTCGGGAGCAAAGGTCACTAGATAGGCGATCAAACGGTCGTTGTCGGCCAGTACCACGGCTTCACGCACCGCCGCGTTCTCACGCAGGCAGGCTTCGATTTCACCCAGCTCGATACGGAAACCGCGCACCTTGACCTGATGGTCTACGCGGCCGATGTACTCCACTACGCCGTCCGGACGATAGCGCGCCAAATCGCCGGTGCGGTACAGGCGCTCACCGGGTGCGCCATACGGGTTGGGCACGAAACGTTCGGCGGTCAGCGCCGGGCGCGCGTGATAACCGCGCGCCAGACCAGCGCCGCCGATCAGCAATTCACCGGCCGCCCCTTGTGGGCATGGCGTCAGCCCGGCGTTGAGAATGAACAGCGACGTGTTGGCAATCGGGCGACCAACAAAAGGCTGCGCCTGCTCAAGGCGGTGAGCAGCCGACCAGATGGTGGTTTCCGTCGGGCCATAAAGGTTCCACACCGAGCCCTGCAGGTCGAGCAGTCGTTGGGCCAGGTCGACCGGCAGCGCTTCGCCGCCACACAGGCATTTGATGCCCTGTAGCAGCGACGCGCGCGGGCTTTCCAGGAGCATCCGCCAGGTCGAAGGCGTGGCTTGCAGCACATTGGCGCACTGGTTGTGCACCAGATCGAGAATCGCCTCCGGGTCGAGCGCCAGTTCCTTGCCGCTCAGCAGCACCGTGGCGCCCACGGTCAGTGGCACGTATAGCTCAAGGGCGAAGATGTCGAATGAGAAAGTGGTCAGCGACAAAATCCGCGCATCACTGCCGATCTGCAGGGTGTCCGCCATGCCGCAGGTAAAGCTGCACAGTGCCTGATGCCGCACCATCACGCCCTTGGGCTTGCCGGTGGAACCAGAGGTGTAAATCACGTAGGCCAGGTGCTCCGGCGTGACATTGACCTGCGGGTTGTGTTCGTCCCCACACGCGTCATCGACCAGCAGCACGTGCAGGCCCTGCGGTTGCGCCAGGCGACCATTGAGGTGTGGCTGGGTCAGCAACACCTGCGCTTGGCTGTCTCCGAGCATGAACGCCAGCCGATCCGCCGGGAACTGCGGGTCGAGCGGCACATAGGCGCCGCCGGCCTTGAGGGTCGCCAACAGGCCGACGACCATGTCCAACGAGCGCTCGACATGCACCGCCACCAGCACGTCAGGGCCGACGCCCGCCGCAATCAGGCGATGGGCCAAGCGGTTGGCGCGGCGGTTGAGTTCGCAGTAACTCAGGGTGTCGCCATTGAATTGCAGTGCGCTTGCGTCCGGTGTTGCCAGTACTTGCGCTTCGAACAACTGATGCACGCAACGCGTATGCGGGTACTCGGCGTGGCTGTCGTTCCAGCTGTGCACAGTCTGTTGCCATTGCTGCTCGCTGAGCATCGGCAGTTCATCCAGCGCCTGCGACGCGTCATTCACCACAGCGCGCAGCAGGCTTTGCCAATGTTGCGCCAGGCGCGCAAGCGTCTCGGGTTCGAACAGATCGGTGGCGTAGGTCAGAGAGGCCCACAGGCCGTCGGCAGACTCTTCGGTTTCCAGGCTCAAATCGAATTGCGTGGTGTGGCCGGCCCAATCCAGCGGCTCTAACGCCAGGCCCGGCAGTTGCACCGGGGCGGAGCGCAGGTTGTCCTGGTGATTGAACATCACCTGGAACAGTGGGTTGTGGCTCAGGCTGCGCGCTGGCTGCAGCGCTTCTACCAACTGTTCGAACGGCAGGTCCTGATGGGCTTGGGCCTCCAGGGCGCGCTGCTTGACCTGACCGAGCAATTGCTCGAAGGCCATCTGCCCGTCAAGGTCGACTTGGATGACTTGGGTGTTGACGAAGAAACCGATCAGCTGCTCGGTTTCGAGGCGGTTGCGGTTGGCGATCGGCACCCCGACACGCAGCCTGGACTGCCCGCTGTAGCGATGCAGCAAGGTCTGGAACGAGGCCAGCAAGAGCATGAACAGGGTCACGTCCTCACGCTGGGCCAATGCCTTCAGGTCAGCCAACAACGCAGGTTCGAGTTGGGCCTGCTGACGCGCACCGCGAAAGCTCTGCACCGCCGGGCGCGAGTGGTCCAACGGCAGTTCCAGCACCGGGTGTTCATCGCCCAGGCGCTGTTGCCAGTAATCGAGTTGGCGCTGTTGTTCACCGGCCGCCATCCAGTTGCGCTGCCACACGGCATAGTCGGCATATTGGATCGGCAACGCCGACAGCTGAGCTTGGCCCTGATACAGCGCCACCAACTCATCCACCATCACGTGCATCGACCAGCCGTCAGAGATGATGTGGTGTTGGGTGATCACCAGCACATGGTGATCGGACGCGATCACCAGCAGTTTGACGCGCATCAGCGGGCCGTTGCGCAAGTCGAACGGGCGCTGGATCTCTTGCTCCACACAGGCCTGGATCGCCGGGGCCGCTGCCCTCGCCTGCTCGACATTTATCGCCAGGTCGGGATGAATCACCTGCCAGGTCCGCTCACCGTCGTCAGCAAAGGTGGTGCGCAACGGTTCATGGCGCAGCACCAGCGCCTGGAACGTGCGCTCCAGCGCGGTGATGTCCAATTGGCCGCGCACATGCAGCGCCGTAGGTACGTGATACGCGGCGCTAGTGGGGTCCAGTTGCCACAAAAACCACTGGCGTTCCTGGGCGAAAGACAGCGCCATCGGCTGGCCACGTTCCAGCGCCACCAGCGGCTGAGCGCTGTGTTGATGCAAGCCCGAACAGGCCGACGCAAACCCTTGCAGCGTCGGCTGCTCAAACAGTGCGCGCAGCGGCACTTCCAGTTTCAACTCATGACGCACGCGGGAAATCACCTGGGTGGCCAGCAACGAATGGCCGCCCAGCTCGAAGAAGTGATCCGTCAGGCCGACCTGCTCGACCTGCAACACCGCTTGCCAGATCGCCGCCAATTGCACTTGCAGCGGGCTTTGCGGGGCCACATACGCCTGTTGACGCAGGTTCAGGTCAGGCGTCGGCAGTGCACGGCGGTCAAGCTTGCCGTTGTTGTTCAGTGGCAGAGCGTCAAGTACCAGCCAATGCCCGGGCACCATGTAATCGGGCAGAGACTGGCGCAAGGTGGCCGCCAGGTCCTGAGCGTCCAGGGTGTGACCATGGGCGGGCACCACGTAGGCGACCAGTTGCATGCCAACCGCACTCGGCTGGGCGATCACCGCGGCTTCACGCACCTGCGGCAAAGCTTGCAGGCCGGCCTCGATTTCGCCCATTTCGATGCGGTAGCCACGAATTTTCACCTGATGGTCGATACGACCGACGTACTCCAACGCACCGGCTTCGTTGTAACGCGCCAGGTCGCCACTGCGGTAGAGGCGTGCACCGGGCACAGCAGAAAACGGGTCCGGCAGGAAGCGTTCGGCGGTCAAGGCCGGGCGGTCGAAATAGCGCTGGGCCAGGCCCGCTTCGGCGCCGATGCACAGTTCGCCGACGCCGTCGGTGCCGAGCAGCTCGAAACCACTGTCGAGCACATACAACGAACGGCCTGCGATGGCGCGGCCAATCGGCACGCCGAACGCATCACTGGCATCCGCCAGTTGGCAATCGTGCACGCTGGACACCACCGTCGCCTCGGTCGGCCCGTAGGTGTTGACCAGGCGCACAGCGCCCAGCCCCGCCGCATGCCAGGCACGGATGCCTTCCACCGACATGGCTTCACCGCCCACGTGCACCTGGCGCAGGTTGCCCAAGGTGCGGCGGTCGACGGCGCACTCCTTGGCCAGCAAATACCAGTAAGCGGCCGGCAAGTCGGCCAGGGTCACGCCCTGTTCGACGATCTCGCGCGCCAGTTGGCCGGCGTCCCACAGCTCGTCGCCACGCATAATCAAGGCGGCGCCCACGCACAGCGGCGGGTAGCACTGCTCGACAAAGCCGTCGAAGCTGAAGGTCGCAAATTGCAGTACGCGGTCCTGCGCACTGAGCCGGCTGTAGGCCTCTGCGCTGTCGCAGAACTGGCCGAGCGCGGCATGATCGATGGCCACGCCTTTGGGCAGGCCGGTAGAACCGGAGGTGTAGATCACATACGCCAGGTCGGCCGCCGCCGCCGTGTTGAGCGGATTGGTCGCCGGGTAGCCGTCCAGTTCCTCACCAGACGCACTGAAATCCACACGGACCAAACCTTGTGGCAGCGGCAGATCCGCGAGCAAACCGGTTTCGCTGAGCAGCACGTTCAAACGACTGTCTGCCAGCATGTAGGCCAAACGTTCTGCAGGGTATTTCGGGTCCAGCGGCACATAGGCAGCACCGCTTTTGAGCACCGCCAGCAGGCTGACGATCAGCTGCGGACCACGCCGACTGGCCAGGCCTACACGCTGGCCCGGCCCTACGCCGAGCGCCACCAGATGATGGGCCAAGCGGTTGGCCCGGGCGTTGAGTTGGGCGTAGCTCAGCCGCTCACTGCCCGCCTGAACCGCCAGCGCGTCAGGTGTGGCGTGGGCCTGGGCAGCGATGCGCTCATGCACGCGCTGAGGACGCTGGGCGGCACCGGCAGACTGGCTGAGCGTGAGTACATCGTGCTGCGCCGCGGCGTCAAGCAGTTGCAGGTTACCCAGCGGCACACCGGCGTCCGCCATCATTTGCGCCAACAGGTAACGCACGTTGGCGCCCAGCCGCTTCACCTGCTGCTCGCTGAAATGGGCGCGGTCATAGCTGAAGTCCAGGCGCAGGCCGGCACCGAGTTCGACGCCCAGGGTCAGCGGGTAGTTGGTGCGCTCATGGTTGTGCATGCGGCCGAAGGTCAGGCCTGCGGGCGCACCTTGCTTCAATGCGTCGGCCACCGGGAAGTTTTCGAACACCAGCAAGGTGTCGAACAACGCCGCACCTTGCTGGCCAGCCCACGCCTGGATGTCGTACAGCGGCACGTGTTCATGGTCACGCAAGCTGAGGTTCAAGGCTTGCAGCTCGCTGAGCCAGGCGCCGGCCGATTGGGCGGGCGACGCGGCACTGATCAACGGCAAGGTGTTGATGAACAAGCCCAACTGCTGCTCAATCCCCGGCAGCGGCGCTGAACGCCCGGCGACGGTCGCGCCGAACACCACGCAAGCCTGGCCGCTGTAGCGTTGCAGCAACAGGCTCCAGGCGCCTTGCAGCACAGTATTGAGCGTGACTTTTTGTTGGCGGGCAAATTCGCCGAGGGCCTGAGTAAAGTCGTTGTCCAGCAGCACTTGATGGTCAGCCATGCCCACGCCGCCGACCGGCGCACGCAGTGCCTGAGCCAGCAAGGTTGGCGCTTGCAATGGCGCCAGGGCATTTTTCCAGTAGCCCTCGCCCGACGGTTGCTGTTGCAGCCAGCCCAGGTAATCGCGGAACTGCCCCTGCGGCGCCGGCACGGCCTGGCCTGCGTAATGGGCAAGCACTTCGCCGAGCAACTGCGCGTTACTCCAGCCATCCATCAGGATGTGGTGGCTGGTGAAGATGAAGTGCCAGGCCGAACCTGTGCTGCGCACCAGCATCAGGCGAAACAGCGGTGCGGCATTGAGTTCAAAGCCGCGTGAGCGTTCGGCATCAGCCAGCGCATCGAGGTCGGCATTCACGTCTTCGATCACCTGCAACTGCACGTCGGCCTGACGCCTGATTACCTGATGGGCGCTGTCCAGGCCCAGCCAGTGGAAGCTGCTGCGCAAGATGTCGTGCCGGTCCAGTGCCGCTTGCCAGGCGCGGCCGAAAATCAGCAGGTCAAGGCCTTCAATGTCAAGGCGCAGTTGGTTGATATAGGCCTGGCCCTGGGGCGCGTACAGGGTGTGGAACAGCATGCCCTGCTGCATCGGCGACAACGGGTAAAGATCGGCGATGTCCGGCCCGGCCACGGGCAACGCATCCAGTTGCTGCTGGGTGATACGCGCCAGCGGGAAGTCCGACGGCGTGACCTGCCCAGCAGGCGTTGCACAGCAATGCTCGATCAACGCCTTGAGTTCCGTAGCGTAGTCATCCGCCAGGCGCTGAATAGTCGCAGCGTTGAACATCTCGCGACTGAAACCCCATTGCAGCGACAACTCACCGCCATACACCTGCCCTTCCACCGTCAACCAGTTGGCCAACGGTGCTTGGGGGTCCTGCGCCTGGCCGCTGCCTTCGCTGGCCGGGACGAAAAGCACTGACTCGTTGAACTGGCGGTCGAACTGCCCCAGGTAGTTGAAGGTGATACGCGGCGCAGCCAAATCGGCCAGGGCTTCACGCGATTGCGGTTGGCCCAGATAGCGCAGCAGGCCGTAGCCCAGGCCCTTTTCCGGAACCGCGCGCAGTTGCTCCTTGATCGACTTGATTGCATCCGACAGTTCGCCTGCGGCCTGTAAACGCACCGGAAACAGGCTGGTGAACCAGCCGACCGTGCGGCTCAGATCGAGGCTGTCGAACAGGTCTTCGCGACCATGGCCCTCCAGCTGGATCAGTGCGGCGGCCTGGCCGCTCCAGCGGCTGATCACGCGCGTCAGCGCCGTCAGCAGCAGGTCGTTGACCTGGGTGCGATAAGCCGCTGGCGCGTCTTGCAGCAGTTGCCGGGTGTGTTCGGCATCAAGGCGGGTTTCAAGCGTGGCGCCCAGGCGATTGTGCAGGCCGCCCTGGGGGTTATCGCATGGCAGCTCGGCATCGCAGGACTGCGCCAGCCAGAAAGGCAGTTGCGCTTCCAGCGTATACGCGTGCGCCTGCAACTGCTGCGCCCACTGTTGGTAGCTGCTGGTTTTGGCGGGTAATGGGACCTGGCGGTAAGCCTGTTGCAGATCCTCAAGCAGCACGCGCCAGGACACGCCGTCGACCACCAGGTGATGGACCACCAGCAGCAGGCGCTGGGCGCCGTCAGCCAGGGTGACCAACGCTGCGCGCAGCATCGGGCCTTGTTCCAGGTTCAGGCTGCGCTGGGCTTCATCGCACAACGCGGCCAATTCAGCCTCGGTGCCGACGCTGGATTGCCACAGCACAGCTTCAGCGGCCGGTGCGGCGTGGGCTTGCTGCCAGCCATCGGCCTGCCGGGTGAATCTCAGGCGCAGGGCGTCGTGGTGGTTGATCAACTGTGTGAGGGCGGCGTCCAACTGCGCAGGTTCCAGCGCCTCGCGCGGGGTCAGCAACAGTGATTGGTTCCAGTGGTGGCGCGCAGCAATTGCCTGGCTGAAAAACGCCTGTTGCACCGGGGTCAGAATCACCTCACCGGTGACCGGCCCCTGATCCATAACCACTGCCTGCTCAAAGCTCGCCACCAGCGCCAGGCTACGCACGCTCTGATATTGGAACAAGTCCCGCGGGCTCAGGCGAATGCCTGCCTGACGGGCACGGCTGACCACCTGGATGGAGATGATCGAATCGCCGCCCAGCTCGAAAAAGTTGTCGTCCACACCCACGTGTGGAACGCCCAGTACATCACTCCAGATCGCCGCAAGGGCTTTTTGCAGGTCGCTCGAAGGCGCGATGAATGCCTGTTGCGGCGCAGCATCCGGCAGTGGCAAGGCTTTGCGATCGAGCTTGCCGTTGGCGGTGACCGGCAACTGGGTGAGCACGACGAAATGGGTCGGCACCATGTATTCCGGCAAGCTGCTGAGCAACCAGGCCTTGAGGTCCGCTGGCTTTTCGCTGTCGAGCACCAGGTAGGCGACCAACTGCTTGCCACCCTGCACCAGCACCACCGCCTCGCGCACCGAAGGGTGTTGGAGCAGGCGCGTTTCGATTTCGCCCAGCTCAATGCGCAAGCCGCGCAATTTAACCTGGTGATCAAGACGGCCGAGGTATTCGATCACGCCGTCAGTGCGCTGACGCACGCGGTCGCCGGTGCGATAAAGGCGCTCGCCGTTGACGAACGGGCTCGGCACAAAGCGCTCGGCAGTCAGCGCCGGGCGCCGGTGATAACTGCGCGCCAGGCCGGTACCGCCCAGGTACAGCTCGCCGGACACACCGGCGGGCACCGGGTTGAGTTGAGCGTCGAGCACATAGGTGGCGAGGTTGGCGATGGGCCGCCCGATGGGCACGCTGTCGGCGCCTTCATCGATGCAGGTCCAGTGGGTCACGTCGATGGCCGCTTCAGTCGGGCCGTAGAGGTTGAACAACCCGGCTGCTGGCAGCTTGGCAAAGACCTGCCGTTGCGCATCCAGCGGCAAGGCTTCACCGCTGCACACGATGCGCTTGAGGCTGGTACAGGCTTGCACGCCCGGCTCATGGATAAACGCCTGCAACATCGACGGCACGAAGTGCAACGTGGTGATGGCGTGGCGGCCAATGGTTTCGATCAGCCGGGCCGGCTCGCGGTGTTCGCCGGGGGCCGCGACCACCAGGCGCGCGCCGGTCATCAGCGGCCAGAAAAACTCCCATACGGACACGTCAAAACTGAACGGGGTTTTCTGCAGCACAGCATCACTGGCCGTCAATTCGTAGGCTTGCTGCATCCAGCACAAGCGGTTGACCAAGGCGCGATGGCTGTTGCCTGCGCCCTTGGGCTTGCCGGTCGAGCCGGAGGTGTAAATCACGTAAGCCAGGTTGAGTGCGTGAACGCCGCTGTCGGGCGATGCACTGCTGTAGCCCGCCAGCCAACTGGCCGGCTGGTCGAGGGCAATCACCTGAATACCTTCGACAGGCAAGATGGCCAGCAGGCTTTGCTGGCTGAGCAGCAGCGTGATACCACTGTCTTCGATCATGTAGGCCAGGCGTTCCTGAGGATATTCCGGGTCCAGCGGCACGTAAGCGCCACCGGCCTTGAGGATCGCCAGCAGGCCCACGACCATTTCGACGGAGCGCTCGACGCACAGCCCCACCAGCACGTCCGGGCCCACGCCCTGCTCACGCAAAGCATGCGCCAGTTGGTTGGCGCGGGCATTGAGTTGGGCGTAGGTCCACGTGGTTTCGCCGAATACCAGCGCGGGAGCACTCGGCGTGCGCTGCACCTGGTCTTCGATCAGTTGATGGATGCCGCGCTCGGTTGGGTAGGCTTCGTCAGTCTGGTTCCACGCATGGGTCAGTACGTGCTGCTCATCGGCTGCCAGCATCGGCAATTCACCAATGCGCTGTTCGCCGTCGGCCACCATGGCCTGTAACAGGCTGATCCAGTGTTGGGCCATGCGCGCAATGGAAGGCGCCTCGAACAAGTCATTGGCATAAGTCAGCGCAGCATGCAGGGTGCCGGACTTCTCATAGGTATCGAGGGTCAGGTCGAATTGGGTGGTGCGCCCTTGCCATTCCACCAGCGAAAGCTCAAGGCCTGAAGCGGTGCTGACATTGGCAATGTCGGCTACCACCGGCTGGTGGTTGTACATCACCTGAAACAGCGGCGTATGGCTCAGGCTGCGCTCGACCTTGAGGGCCTCCACCAGGCGCTCAAAGGGTAATTCCTGATGAGCCTGGGCGCCCAGCGCGTGTTCCTTGATGCCTAGCAGCAGTTCGCCAACGCGGGTTTGCCCGGTCAGTTCGGTGCGCAGGACTTGCGTGTTGACGAAAAAGCCGATCAGCCCTTCGACTTCGGTACGGTTGCGATTGGCGATCGGCACGCCGACGCGAATGTCTGCCTGCCCGGTGTAACGGTGCAGCAGCACATTGAAAGCACCCAGCAACAGCATGAACAGCGTGACGTTGTGCTTTTGCGCGCAGGTTCGCAGTTGCGCGGCCAGGCTTGGGTCAATCGCGAAATGATGGCGAGTGCCCTGATAACTCGGCATCGCTGGACGCGGGTGGTCGGTTGGCAGTTCCAGTATCGGATGCTCGTCGCCCAGACGCGCCTGCCAGTACCCGAGCTGACGTGCCTGCTCCCCTGCTTCCAACCAGCGGCGCTGCCACAGGGCGTAGTCGCTGTACTGGATCGGCAGCGCCGGCAATTGCGGCGCCTCGTTGCGCTCATGGGCGTCGTAGCAGCGGATGAACTCGTCGATCAGCACGTTCATCGACCAGCCGTCGGAGACGATGTGGTGCAGGGTCAGCAGCAACACATGCTCTTGCGCGTTGAGCTTGAGCAACTGCACGCGCAGCAAAGGGCCGTGTTCCAAATCGAACGGCAACAGCGATTGACGCGTCGCCGCGTCGTTGACGGCCTGCTCCTGCTCAACGGCGGCCATGGCGCTGAAGTCCAGGTGCTCGACGACAAGCGACGGATCTACCGAAACCTGGGTCAGGCGTTCATCGGCCTGGCGTTGGAAGACTGTGCGCAAGGTTTCATGCCGCGCCACCAGGCTGGCGAAGGCTTGCTCCAGCGCACGCAGGCTGAGCGCGCCCTTGAGCCGCACCGCGCCGGGCAGGTTGTAGGCGCCGCTGGCCGGGTCCAATTGCCACAGAAACCACATGCGCTGCTGCGCGTAGGAGAGCGCCTGGCGATCCTCTGCCTCCACACTCGCCGGAATCGGAAACCGGGAAAAATCCACGCCCTCTTTCTGCAAGGCCTGCAGGAATACTTGGCGTTTTTCCAGGGGCAACCCGATAAACCGGCGAGCAAGTTTCAAGGAGTCTTCAGCATTCATTTCTTGGAGTCCGGAGCAATAGGCAGGAAGCACAAAGGCACGTCGTCCCTATAAAACGAACCGGGCGGGGAAAAATTAGCGGGGGATCAAGGGCGTGAGGCGCGGTGTCATCAAGGGTTACATCAATCTCAGCAAAGACACACGAAGCCGAGCTAGCATTGACGAACACCACTTTTTGCAACTACATTTAGTTACACGCAGGGAACGCCGTGTCCAAAAATGAAAAGCTGCTCGCCAAACTGCTCAACGAGCGCATGGCCTTTACCTGGCCAGAGCTCGAAACGCTACTCAAGCGTCTTGGCTACACACAGATTGAAGGGGCTGGAAGCCGCGTCAAATTCGACATCGGCGACCCCAGTGCAATGATCACCTTGCACAAGCCTCACCCTGGCAACGAACTGAAACACTACATTCGGCGCCAGATCATCGAACAATTGAAATCAGGAGAACTGATTCAGTGAACAACCAACTGAAACACAACGGCTACATCGGCTCTATCGAAGCCAGCCTCGAAGACAATTGCCTGTTTGGCAAAGTGCTGTTTATCAAGGCGCTGGTCAGCTATGAGGGCAAAACCGTCGCGGAGCTGGACGTGGCCTTTCGAGAGGCCGTGGAAGACTATCTCGCGACGTGCCACACCCTCGGGCAAACACCGGAGAAACCGTGCAAGGGTTCATTCAACGTGCGGGTCGGCCATGACCTGCATCTGGCTGCAGCCCTGGCAGCGACCCGTAAGAAAGTGACGCTCAATGACCTGACGCGCCAGGCGCTGAATGAGTTTTTGCAACATCATTGCGCAGAACCTTCTCCGGCGATCGGCTGATCAGCCCAACCTTCGATAGCCCAGCAGCGCTGAGCCCAGCACCACCGCACCCGCCACCAGCGCCACCCAGAACCCGCTGGTGGCGCCGAAATGGTCGATCATCCAACCCGAGCTGGCGGCCCCAATGGCCACCCCGATACTCAGGCCGGTGATCAACCAGGTCATGCCTTCGGTCAGGCGGCTGGGCGGGACGATCCGCTCCACCAGGGCCATGGACACGATCAGCGTCGGGGCAAAGAACAAGCCTGAGATGAAGATGGCCACGGCCAGCCCGGGGATATTTGTCACCAGCAACAACGGCAAGGTGGTCAACGCCGTCGCCACGCCGCAGAACAGAAACTGGCGGGGCAACGGCGCCTTGAGCTTGAGCGTGCCGAACGCCAACCCCGCCAGGCACGAGCCAATGGCATACACCGAAAGCACGATGCTCGCCGCCGCCGGTTGGCCTTGATGCTGGGCGAATGCGACGCTGACCACGTCCACCACGCCGACAATCACGCCCATGGCCAGCAACAGGATCATCAGGATCAGTACCGACGGTGAGGCGATCAGCCAGCGGCCGTGATGGTCCTGATGTTCATGCACCGGCGGCTCAGTTGCGCGTTGCAGCACGAAGGTGGTCACCCCCACCGCCAACAGCAGCGCTGCCACCAAGGGTCCGGCTTGCGGGAACAGCACCACACTCAGGCCCACCGAGATCGGCGGGCCGATGATGAAACAGACCTCGTCGAGCACCGACTCAAGGGCAAACGCGGTCTGCAACTTGGGCTGGCCGCGGTACAACTCGGTCCAGCGCGCCCGCACCATGGCCGACATATTGGGCATGCAACCGGCCAGGGCGGCGAACACAAACAATGTCCAGCTTGGCGCCTGCAACCAGGTGCACAACAGCAACAGCAACAACGCCCCACCGCCAATCAGCGCCGCTATCGGCAGCACCCTGCCCTGGCTGTAGCGATCCACTAACCGCGAAACCTGCGGCGCACAAAACGCCGTGGCCAAGGCAAACACCGCCGCCACCGCGCCCGCCAGGCCAAAGCCGCCATGCACTTGCGACAGCATGGTGATCAGGCCGATACCGGTCATCGATATCGGCATGCGCGCAAGCATGCCGGCCAGTACAAAAGCCCGGCTGCCAGGGGCGTGGAACAATTCGGCGTAGGGATTTGCCATCCTGCTTGACCTCTTCCTCAAGACCTTGAAGCTTGCTATCGGCAGGCATCAAGGCAAAATACATACGGTGCGTATGTGGCAAAATCATGCGTAACATACGCGGCGTATGTCAAACCCTCAAACACCCTCGCGAGCCCACCCCATGAGCCGAGCCCGTGCCGAAATAATCGAAGAAACCCGCGCCCGCCTGATCGCCAGCGCCCGCCAAGCCTTCGCCACACAGGGCTATGCCAACACGTCGATGGACGACTTCACCGCGCGCGCCGGCCTGACCCGTGGTGCGTTGTACCATCACTTTGGTGACAAGAAAGGCCTGTTGGCCGCCGTGGTCGCCCAACTCGACAGCGAAATGGACGCGCGACTGCAGCACATCACCGATCAGGCCCAGGACCCGTGGGAAGGTTTTCGCGAACGCTGCCGAACGTATTTGCGCATGGCCCAGGACGACGAAATCCAACGCATCGTTTTGCAGGATGCGCCGGCCGTGCTCGGCGATACCGGGTCGCAGCAACACTGCGTCGCGTCGCTGTGCCAGTTGCTTGAGGGCTTGATGCAGGCCGGAGCCATCGAACAGGGCCCCAGCGTCGCGCTGGCGCAATTGATCAATGGCAGCCTGGTCAACACCGCGCTGTGGATCGCCCGCGATGAACACCCGGGCGACCGTTTGGAGCAAGGCTTGCAGGGTCTGGAGTTACTGCTGCGCGGCTTGAAGCAATAAGCCCGCGCTACACCAGCCGCTTGATCTGCTTGTGCCGCCACACCAGCCGGTAATACGCAGTCTGCAGCGCCAGCATCGCCAGGTAGGTCACCGGAAACGCCATCCACACACCTTGCAGGCCGAAGTGCGCATTGAGCACATACGCCATCGGCAGCTCCACACACAGCACGCAGAAAATCGAGATAGCGACCGGCATCAGCACCACGCCGCTGGCGCGCATGATCCCGCCCACTACCGCCTGGAAGCCAAAGACCAAAACGCTCCAGAGCATAATGTGCAGCAGGTGCTCGGCATTAAGCCGCGCGGCGTCGTCGGTGATGAACAGCCCCAGCAGCCAGTGCGACAACAGGTAGCCGAGCACAATCAATCCACCGGTCAGGCAGGTGTTGATCAACAGGCCGGTGCGCAGGATCGGCCCGATTCGCTCCAGGCGCCCGGCGCCAATCGCCTGGGCGCCGAGGATCGAAGCGGTAATGGCAATCGACAGCGCCGGGAACTGCACGTAATTGACGATCTGCGTCACCGCGCCATACGCCGCCGTGGCCTGGGAACCGTGGCTGTTGACCAGCGCAAGAATGACCAATTCGGACAGCGACAACACCACCATCTGCAAGCCGGTCGGCAAGCCGATGCGCAGCACTTTGCCGAGGATCGCCCGGTCCAGGCGCAAGGCAGCCAGCAATTCACGGTCCGGCGCCATCACATGGTTCTTGTGGCGCAGGCGCAGGATCAAAAACAGCATCGCCGAGGCATTACCGACCAGCCCCGCGTACACCGCGCTCTGGATGCCCATGGGCGGCAGGCCGATCCAGCCACGAATCAGCGCCGGCGTCAGCAACAGGCCGATCAGGGTCGAGACCATCAGCGCCAGCAGCGGCGAGATCGTGTCACTGACGCCGCGCAGCAACTGGGTGTAGAGGATGAAGACCAACAGCAGCGGCATGATCAGCATCATCACCTGGGCATAACCCACGGCATCGTCGAGCACATCCATCGGGGTGCCCAGCGCCTGCAGGGCCGGGCGCGCGAACAGGCTGCCGAGCACCGCCGCGATCAGGCCTACCAGCGCGCCAAGGGTCAGCGTCGCACCGGTGATCACCTTCACCATTCCGGTTTCCTGCGCGCCCCAGGCCTGGCCGATCAGCACCGAAGCGCCCGCCCCCAGGCCGATCACCAGGGCAATAAAGAAAAACACGATGGGAAACATCCCCGACACCGCCGCCAGTGCCTGGGTGCCGAGCATTTGCCCGACATAGATGCCGTTGAGGGTGCCGGAAAAGCTTTGCAGAAAATTGGACAGCACCATCGGTGCCAAAAAAATCAGGTAGATCTGCCACAACGGCCGTTGCTGAGTGACTTCCATGGTCGTTCGAGTCCCGGAATTATTGTTAGACGGGGAAAGCATTGCGCGACAGCCAGGCCAGGTACGTCTGCACATCCTTCGGCCAGTGCCCGATCTTGCTGGCGAAGGCCGCCGCATCTTCAGCGAACAATGCCCGCGAGGCGTCTTCAAACCCAGGCAGGTCGCCGCCGATGGCGCTCATGAAACGATAGCTGGCTTCCTTGGCCTGGCGCGCCTGATCACGGCCAGCGCTGGCATTTCGCGCGTCATCCACCAACCGGCGCAAGGCCGCCGAGGCGCCGCCGGGTTGTTGGCCCAGCCATTCCCAGTGGCGCGGCAGCAGCGTGACTTCCCGCGCGACCACACCCAGCTTCGGGCGGCCCACCGTTGGGGTTGCGGGAGGCTCTTCGTCGATTGCTGTGTCTGCGGGTTGCTCGGGCACATAACCGCCAGGCCATGGGTAATCGACTTGGGCGCCGGTGGCGTCATCAAAGACCAGGAAGGTGCCGGCTGTCAGGTCCAGCCCTGCCAGGGTTTCGGCCACCGCCGAATAGGCGCCGGCCGCCACGCGCTGGTGACGGAAGAAGGCAGTGCACAGCGATGTATGTTGCGTAGGCATGGCTTATTACCCGGATGTTATTTGTTTTACCCGGATCATATTAGCCCTAATTGGTCAGCATGCAAGGCTATTGTCGCGAAACGTCCAAGTGTTCACCCCGCACCGCTACTCGCATCCCTTGCACAGCAGGATCGCGCAGCAAGCACTCCGCGATCGCCGGCTCCAGCTCCACCCGTACACGGCGGCCCAGCGCACGCGCGCCAAACCGTGCGTCGTGCTGGCGACACAACCATGCCCGCGCCGACGCATCCATGCTTAATGAGCGCTGGTGCGCCGCCAGACGCTGGTTGAGCTTCTCCAGCTCCACGTCCAGCAGCGCATCAAGCCAGCGCTTGTCGAGGGGTTCGAACATCAGGATACGGTCGATGCGGTTGAGAAACTCCGGCTCGAAATGCCCGTGCAACGCCTCTTCCAACACCGCCGCTTCGCCCCGCACAAATACCCGCAGCAGCCGCCGCCAGCCCTGGGCGAAGCGTTGGCGATGACGACGCGCCTGGTGCGCGCCGATGTTGCTGGTCATGAAAATCAGGCTGTTACGAAAATCCAGGGTGCGCGTGCCACCCGCCAGGGTCAGTTGGCCGTTATCAAGAATGCCCAGCAGGCTGCGCACCACCTCCTGGCTGGCTTTTTCCAGTTCATCGAACAACACGATGCCAGGGCGGCTGTAGCTGCCCTGGATCAATTCGCTGTTGAACAGGCTGATGCCTTCCTTGCTGCCCACGTACCCCGGCGGCGCGCCGGTCAGCGCGGCGGCGTAATGCTCCTGGGCCAGGGTGTGCATGTCGATGCGGCAAAACCCGTCGGCCCGGCCATGCAGCGCCTGGGCCAGCAGGCGCACGATTTCGGTTTTGCCCACGCCGGTCGGGCCCATGAACAGGTTGACGCTCAATGGCCGATCGCGCTCGCCGATATCGGCCTTGACCACCTTGAGCAGCCGCTCCACCTGCGCCAGCGCCGCCTCCTGGCCAACGATGCGACTGCGCAACAGCGCCATCACCTGCGCCGGTTCAAAGGTAAACCGCATGCCCTACTCCACCCCTTTTTCTTTGCCGCCATGGGGCAGTTGCCCCACCGGGCACTCGGCGACACCCACGGTGCTGCGGGTGATTTTTTCGACATTCTCCTGAGCCTTTTGCGCGTCCAGCACCCAGGTGCGGTAGAACTCGAACGGGCAGTCCGCCACGCCCTTGTCGCCATCGCCCGAGGCATGCATGCCGGTATAGCCACGGTGCAGCAACTTGAACAGGTGGTTCTGCGACTGGTCGTTGGCCCGCGCATCGCGAATCTGCGACACCGACAGTTGCGCGTACTGGATGCCCATCTCTTCCTCGCCGCACTCACCCAGGGTGCGCCCGTCAAAGCCGATGATCGCCGAGTGGCCGAAGTACGAATACACCCCATCGAACCCCGCCGCGTTGGCCACTGCCACATAGCAGTTATTCGCCCAGGCCATGCTCTTGGACATCTGCACCTGCTGATCCTTGGCCGGGTACATATAACCCTGACAGCGCACGATCAACTCGGCGCCCTTCATCGCGCAGTCGCGCCAGATCTCCGGGTAATTGCCGTCGTCGCAGATAATCAGGCTGATCTTCATGCCCTTGGGCCCGTCGCACACATAGGTGCGGTCACCCGGATACCAACCCTCGATGGGGCACCAGGGGATGCACTTGCGGTAGCGCTGCACGATTTCGCCGAGGTTATTGATCAGCACCAGCGTGTTGTACGGCGCCTTGTGCGGGTGCTCCTCGTGGCGCTCGCCGGTCAGGGAAAATACGCCCCAGGTGTTTGCCTGGCGGCACGCTGCCGAGAAAATCGCCGTCTCTTCGCCGGGGATGCTCGCGGCCGTGGCCATCATCTCGTCGTGGTCGTACATGATGCCCATGGTGCTGTATTCGGGGAACACCACCAGGTCCATGCCGGGCAAGCCCTGCTTCATCCCGAGGATAATCCCGGCGATTTTCTTCGCGTTGTCGATGACCTCGGCCTTGGAATGCAGGCGCGGCATCTTGTAGTTCACCACCGCGACACCGACGGTGTCCGGGCTGCTGGAAATGTCGCCATGACGCATAACATCACTCCTGGTCTAGTGACTGATCATCCACGGCCGTGGCCCGGTCCTGGTCTTGAGGCCCAAGGGGTTGGCCTTGCTCGGCTCGACTTTCTTGCGGGTGCCGCAGCAGCTGCAACCGGCCGGATGTTTGCGGCTTTGCTGGTATTCGCCGACGGTTTGCGGCGCATGGGCGCTGCGCTCGTTGCCGGCGATAGCCTTGCGCTGGTTGGCCGACAGCGTTTGCAGTGCCGGGGCCGAGACCCTGAGCGGACCGCCCGGCCCTTCGCAGTACGGGCACTGGCTGGGCTCGTTGCGCTGGGCGATGGGCCGCAACATCGTGAACGTGCCGCAGGTGTCACAGGCATATTCGTAGGTCGGCATGGCTACAGGTCCGGGGCAATGGGCAGGTCGACGCTGCCGTCGAGGAACTGGGTGGGGCCGTTGGCATTGGGGTTGATGTCGAACTCGAAGATTTCCGTCGGCAGCCACAAGGTCGCGCAGGCATTCGGAATATCCACCACACCGCTGATATGCCCCTGCACCGGCGCCGAGCCGAGCAAGGCATAGCCCTGGGCCGGCGAGTAGCCGAATTTGGTCAGGTAGTTGATCGCATTCAGGCAGGCCTGGCGGTAGGCGACGTTGACGTCCAGGTAGTGCTGCTGGCCCTGTTCGTCCACCGAGATGCCTTCGAAGATCAGGTAATTCTTGTAGTTCGGCGTGATCGGGCTGGGCTTGAACACCGGGTTCTTGATCCCGTATTTGGCCATGCCGCCCTTGATCAGCTCGACCTTCATGTGCACCCAGCCGGCCATTTCGATGGCGCCGCAAAATGTGATTTCGCCGTCGCCCTGGCTGAAGTGCAGGTCACCCACCGACAACCCGGCACCGTTGACATAGACCGGGAAAAAAATCTTCGAACCGCGCGACAGGTCCTTGATATCGCAGTTACCGCCATGCTCACGCGGCGGCACCGTGCGCGCGCCGGTCGCAGCCGCATCGTCACGGGCCTGGCCCTTGAGCTTGCCCATGTGCGCGGTGGCGGCCAGTGGCGCATTGGCCAGCGGCGGCATGCGGGTCGGGTTGGTATCGATCAGTTCCTGCTCGCGGCGGTTCCAGTCGGCGAGCATCACCGGGTCGGGCAGGCAGCCGATCAGGCCGGGGTGGATCAGGCCGGCAAAGTTAACCCCCGGAATGTGCCGCGAACGGGTGAACATGCCTTTGAAATCCCAGATGGCTTTTTGTGCGCTGGGGAAATGATCGGTGAGAAAACCGCCGCCGTTCTGCCGTGAGAAGAAGCCGTTGAAGCCCCATTGCGAATCCGCCTTGGCGCCGATATCGAGCAAGTCCACCACCAACAAATCACCCGGCTCGGCGCCGTGCACACCCACCGGGCCTGACAGGTAATGCACGGTGGACAGGTCCACGTCGCGCACGTCACTGGCGTCATCGTTGTTCTTGATCGCGCCGGCGGTCCAGTCGTAGGTTTCCAGAATGAAGTCATCGCCGGGCTTCACCCAGCACGCCATCGGGATATCCGGGTGCCAGCGGTTATGGATATTTTCGTTTTCAGTGACGGGCTGGTTGAGGTCGACTTTGATCAGCGTTTCGGTCATGGACTGGCTCCTGAGCGGATGGTCTGGTGCGTGGAATCCAGTCTCGGGGAGCCAGGGAAAACCGGAAATACGTTGGATGACGTATGAGATTTTCAAAGCAGACACAAAACAACTGTGGGAGCGGGCTTGCTCGCGAAAGCGGTGTGTCAGTTAACAGATAAGTCGACTGGTACACCGCTTTCGCGAGCAAGCCCGCTCCCACATTAGAACTGTGTTGTTTTAGACAGACAGGTAGCGGCTGATGGTCGCTTCATCCACGCGGTCGCGGGTCTCTTCGATCACGAAGCGGCCCTTCTCGATCACCAGAAAGCGGTCGGCAATCTCCAGGGTGAACGACAGCACCTGTTCGGACACCACGATGGTCAAATCGCGCAGGTTGCGAATCTCTTTGAGCGTGCGCGCAATGTCCTTGATGATCGACGGCTGGATGCCCTCCGTCGGCTCGTCGAGCAACAACACCTTGGGGTTGGTCGCCAGCGCCCGCGCAATCGCCAACTGCTGTTGCTGCCCGCCGGACAGGTTGCCGCCCTTGCGCGACTGCATGTCATGCAGCACCGGAAACAGCGCATACAAATCCTCCGGCACCTTGCCGCGGGCCGACGCTGGCAACCCGGTCTGGATATTTTCCAGCACCGTCATGCTCGGGAAAATCATGCGGCCCTGGGGCACATAGGCAATCCCGCGCGCCACCCGCTCATGGGTTTCCAGCGCCGACACATCGTGCCCGTCCACACTGACCTGGCCTTGCCACTGCGGCAGAATGCCCATCAGGCTCTTGAACAGCGTGGTCTTGCCCATGCCATTGCGGCCCATCACCGCGACGATCTCGCGCTTGGCCACGTTCAGTTGCAGATCGTGCAGGATCTGGCTCTGCCCGTAACCACAGGACAACTGGTCGATCTTGAACATGCCGGATTCCTCAGTGGCCCAAATACACTTCAATGACTTTCGGGTTGCTTTGCACCGACTCCATGCTGCCCTCGGCCAGCACCTTGCCCTGGTGCAGCACCGTGACTTTATGCGCGATGCTTTTGACGAACTCCATGTCGTGCTCGATCACCAGCACCGAGCGGCCCTGGCTGATGCGGTTGAGCAATTCGGCGGTTTGCGCGCGCTCATTCACGCTCATGCCTGCCACCGGCTCGTCGAGCATCAGCAACTCCGGGTCCTGCATCAGCAACATGCCGATTTCCAGCCACTGCTTTTGCCCGTGGGACAGCAGGTCGGCCTGTTGCTGCAATAAATCCCCGAGAAAAATCTCTCTAGCCACCTCCTCGACCCGCGCAACCACCTGAGCGCTGCGCTTGAAAAACAGCGCGCCCCACACCTTGCGCCCGGCGGGATAAGACATCTCGAGGTTTTCAAACACCGTGAGGTTTTCGTAGATCGACGGGTTCTGGAACTTGCGCCCCACGCCGGCGCGCACGATGTTGTACTCGCGCATCTTAGTCAGTTCCTGGCCGTCGAACTGGATGCTGCCGCTGGTAGCGCGGGTTTTGCCGCAGATCAGGTCGAGCACCGTGGTCTTGCCGGCGCCATTGGGGCCGATGACCACGCGCACTTCATTGCGGTCGATGTACAGGTTGAGGTTGTCGACCGCCTTGAAGCCGTCGAACGACACGGTGAGGCCTTCAATGGCCAACACCGGTTTTTTCATTTCAAAGCCGACGGCGGTCATGGCTGGGTCTCCAGGATGTTGCTTTTAGTCTTGGGTTTAACCGCCGGACTCACCGGGGGCGCCGCCACGGGTGTGCGCCGCAGCAGTCTGGCCAATGCCTGGCGACCGTGGCTGTCCCACAACCCAGCCAGGCCATTGGGGAAATACATGACCACGGCGATAAACAGCCCGCCCATCAGGTACAGCCATAATTCAGGAAAGGACTCGGAAAAGTAGGTCTTGCCGTAGTTCACCAGCAGCGCGCCATACACCGCGCCGAGCAGTGACATGCGCCCGCCCACCGCGGCGAAAATCACCATCTCGATTGACGGCACGATGCCCACGAACGACGGCGACATAAAGCCCACCTGCAGGGCAAACATCGCCCCGCCAATCGCCGAAAACGCGGCGGCCACGCAGAACACAAAGATCTTGAAACTGGCCACGTCGTAGCCGGAAAACCGCACACGCTCTTCTTTGTCGCGCATCGCCATCAGCAGCCGGCCCAGCTTGGACGCGAGGATAAAACGGCCGATAAAGATGCAGCCGAACAGCAAGCCGGCGTTGATGAAGTACAGGATCATTTTCGCGCTGTCGGTGCGCAGGTCCCAGCCCAGCAGGGTCTTGAGGTCGGTGATGCCGTTGACGCCACCGGTCAGCCCTTGCTGGCCGACGATCAGCACGGTAAGGATCAGCGCAATCGCCTGGGTGACGATGGAGAAATACACATCGCCCACGCGCCGCTTGAACAGCGCCATACCGATGATGAACGCCAGCAGCACCGGCACCGCAATCACCGCTACCAGCGTGAAGCTGAAACTGTGAAACGGCTGCCACAGCCAGGGCAGTTCGGTGATCTGGTTCCAGTCCATGAAGTCCGGGATGCCCGGTGTGGATTGGATCTTGGTGCTCTCGGGGTCGGAGGCTTCCAGCTTGAGGAACATCGCCATGCAGTAACCGCCGACGCCGAAGAAAACACCCTGCCCCAGGCTGAGAATGCCGCCATAGCCCCAGCACAGCACCAGGCCCACGGCGACAAACGCATAGGTCAGGTATTTGCCGACCATGTTCAGGCGGAACGCGTCCAGGGTCAGGGGAAATACCACCAGTACCAGCAATGCCAACAACACGATACCAATCAGATTTTGCTGGCCGCCCAGCAGCTTGTCTAAAGCCTTCATCTGCTCGCCTCTACTTGCGCACTTTGATGGAGAACAACCCTTGCGGGCGCAGCATCAGGATCAGAATGACCGAGGACAACGTGAGTACCTTGGCCATCGAGCCACTGAGGAAAAACTCCGACAGCGATTGGGTCTGGGCGATCACGAACGCCGAGGCGATGGTGCCGAACAGGCTCTGCGCGCCGCCGAACACCACCACCAGGAAGGTGTCGACGATGTACTGCGAACCCGCCGTCGGCCCGGTGGAGCCAATGGTGGTAAACGCCGCGCCCGCGACACCGGCCACGCCGCAGCCGAGGGCGAAGGTCATGCGGTCGACCTTGCGCGTATTGATGCCCACCGCGCGGCTCATCAGGCGGTTCTGCACCGTGGCGCGCACCTGCAGGCCCCAGCGCGAGCGGTACAGCATCAGGAAGATCGCGGCGGTCAGCAGCAGGGTCAGGCCCATCATGAACAGGCCGTTGCGCGGGATCTCGATGGCATCGGTGAAATTCACCGAGCCCATCAGCCAGGCCGGCGGTTCGGCGCTGACTTCACGCGCGCCGAACACCGAGCGAAAGGTTTGCTGCATCACCAGGGACAACCCCCAGGTGGCAAGCAAGGTGTCCAGCGGACGCTTGTACAACCGGCTGATCATCGCCCACTCCACCAGCCAGCCAATGGCACCGGCAACGAGGAATGACAGGGCAATGGCAACGAAGAAGTAATAGGGTTGAAAGCTTGGCGCAAAGTGCGCGGTAAGGCTGGAACACACGTAGGTGGTGTAGGCGCCGATGGTCAGGAACTCGCCGTGGGCCATGTTGATCACGCCCATCTGGCCAAAAATGATCGCCAGCCCCAATGCCATCAGCAACAGCACGCAGAACACGGACAAACCGTTGAACCCCTGCATCGCCGCGATGGCTCCAAATTCCGATAGCCATTCCATGATGATGGTCTCCTACAGAGAGATGAAATGCAGGCTTGTGCCGTTTTGCCTTATGTGGGAAGGGGCTTGCCGCGATGAGGGTGGGTCAGCTTATAAAGCTGTGGCTGACCCACGGCTATCGGGGGCAAGCCGCCTCCCACAGTTTGAAACTCCGTGTGCCTGGGGGTTATTGGTAACCCTTGGGAAACGGGTTCGGCTCGATCAGATCCGACTCGTAGATCACCTTGAACTGCCCGTTGGGCTGCACTTCGCCGATGCGCGACTTGCTCCACAGGTGATGGTTCTCGTGGATCTTCACGTAGCCTTCCGGCGTGTTTTTCAGCTCGATGCCAGGGCTTGCCGCCACGACTTTATCCACGTCGAAACTGCCGGCCTTCTCCACCGCCGCTTTCCACAACCAAGGGCCGAGGTACGCCGCCTGGGTCACGTCGCCGATGACCGCGTCCTTGCCGTACTTGGCCTTGAAGGCTTCGACGAAGGCTTTGTTGTTCGGGTTGTCCAGGCTCTGGAAGTACTTCATCGAGGCGTAGAAGCCGGCCATGTTTTCGCCGCCGATGCCGAGCAACTCGTCTTCGGTGACCGACAGGGTGAGCAGGGTTTGTTTGGACGAATTCACACCCGCCGCATTGAGTTGCTTGTAGAACGCCACGTTGGAGCCGCCGACCACGGCCGCAAACACCACGTCCGGCTTCTTCAGCTTGACCTTGTTGATCAACGAGCCGAACTGAGTGTTGCCCAGCGGGTAGTAGTCTTCGCCGACCACGGTGCCGTGCAGCACGTTCTCAATGTGCTTGCGCGCGATCTTCATCGAGGTGCGTGGCCAGATGTAGTCCGAGCCGACCAGGTAGAAGGTCTTGGCGCCCTTGGTCTTGGCGATCCAGTCAAGGCTGGCGAGGATTTGCTGGGTGGCTTCCTGGCCGGTGTAGATGACGTTTTTCGACTGTTCCAGGCCTTCATAGAAGGTCGGGTAGTAGAGCAAGCCGTTTTCTTTCTCGAAGATCGGCAGCACGGCTTTGCGTGAAGCCGACGTCCAGCAGCCGAACACGGCGGCAACCTTGTCGTTGACCAGCAGCTTCTTGGCTTTTTCGGCAAAGGTCGGCCAGTCGGAGGCGCCGTCTTCCTGGATCACTTTGATCTGGCGTCCCAGGATCCCGCCCGAAGCGTTGATCTGTTCGATAGCCAGGCGCTCAGCCTGGATCGAGCCGGTCTCGGAAATCGCCATGGTGCCGGTGGCCGAGTGCAACTGGCCGACGGTGACTTCGGTAGGGGTCACGGCCAGGCCTTCGTTATCGGCCAGCGCGCCCTGGCTGAACAGAGCGGCCGCCAGTAAGGACAAGGCCAACAGCGGTGTGGAGCGGATCAATCGTGGTGCCATGGGGCGACTCCTCTGCAATGAGGGGTTCAGCATGGCGGCAGCCGGCCATCGCGGGTATACGCAGCCTGACGTAACGGTGTACGTCATTTGACGTATGCCGTTGCGCACTGTTTCAGGGCAAGTTGTGGCGAGCGGGCTTGCCCC
>NZ_JANLOF010000073.1:0-93488 GCF_025466135.1 Pseudomonas sp. 14P_5.3_Bac1
ACAAACGAAACCCATCTACCTGACGCACAGAGATCCAAATGTGGGAGCGGGCTTGCCCGCGAAGGCGGTGGTTCAGTCAGCTCATGTGTCACTGGCACAACGCATTCGCGAGTAAGCCCGCTCCCACAATTTGACCGAGTGCAGCCGCCAGCACCGCACGGCTTTGCCTTTCTGTGGGAGCTGGCTTGCCTGCGATGCAGGCACCTCGGTCCATCAGGTACACCGGGTTGATGCCATCGCAGGCAAGCCAGCTCCCACCTTTGACCGAGTACAAACGACACCCATCTACCTGGCGCACAGAGATCCAAATGTGGGAGCGGGCTTGCCCGCGAATGCGGTAGGTCAGTCAGCTCATGTGTCACTGGCCCACCGCCTTCGCGAGCAAGCCCGCTCCCACAATTTGACCGAGTGCAGCCGCCAACACCGCACGGCTTTGCCTTTCTGTGGGAGCGGGCTTGCCCGCGAATGCGGTGGGTCAGTCAGCTCATGCGTCACTGGCACACCGCATTCGCGAGCAAGCCAGCTCCCACCTTTGACCGAGTACAAACGACACCCATCTACCTGGCGCACAGAGATCCAAATGTGGGAGCGGGCTTGCCCGCGAATGCGGTGGTTCAGTCAGCTCATGTGTCACTGATACACCGCTTTCGCGAGCAAGCCCGCTCCCACAATTTGACCGAGTTTAACTGCCAGAACCGCAGTGCTTCGCTTTTCTGTGGGAGCTGTGTTTACGCGACCTGCTGGGCCTGCTCGCGCTCTGCGACCAATTGGCGGGTGAGTGGAATCAAGCGCTTGCCGTAGTCGATTGCATCATTGAGCGGGTCGAAGCCGCGAATCAGGAAGGTGGTAATCCCCAGGTCGTAGTAATCCAACAGGGCTTCAGCGACTTGTTCGGCGGTGCCCACGAGTGAGGTGGAGTTACCTTGGGCACCAAGCAGCCCGGCAATCCCGGTCCACAACCGCTTGTCCAGCCGCGGGCCTTGCGCCGCTGCTGCCAGTAAGCGGCGTGAGCCTTCGTTCGGCGGTTCCCGTCGCACGAATCCGTTCTTCTCAGCCAGCGCCGTGGCCTGTTGCAAGATTGTCTCGGCGCGCGCCCACGCCAGTTCTTCGGTCTCGGCGAGGATCGGGCGCAACGACAAACTGAAGCGGATCGTGCGGCCATGCTTGGCCGCTTCGGCGCGCACCTGAGTCACCACTTCGCGCACTTGCTCATAGGTTTCACCCCACAGCGCATACACGTCGGCATGTTTGCCCGCCACCGCAATTGCTGCCGCGGAAGAGCCGCCGAAATACAGCGGAATGTGCGGCTGCTGCGGCGACTTCACCGTCGAGTGCGCGCCTTGCACCTGGTAGTACGTACCCGCGAAATCGAAGGGTTGCTCGCTGGTCCATTCCTGGCGCACCACGCTGAGGTACTCGTCGGTGCGCGCGTAGCGTTCGTCCTTGCCGATGTGGCTGCCATCGGCGCGCAGTTCGCGGTCATCGCCACCTGTGATGATGTGCACGGCGGTGCGCCCGCCGTTGAAAACATCCAGGGTGCTGAACTGGCGCGCAGCCAGCGTGGGCTGGGCGAAACCGGGGCGGTGCGCGATCAGGAACTGCAGCTTTTGGGTCACGCTGGCGGCATGCGCGGCGATCAGCGTGCTGTCCGGGCTGTTGGAATGGAAGGCCACCAGGGCGCGGTCGAAGCCGGCCTCTTCGTGGGCGCGGGCCACGGTTTCGACGTAGTCCGGTTGCAGGGTCGGCCCGCTGCGCGGGTGGATCTCAGAGGCGTGATGGCCGCCGATGTAGCCGATAAATTCAATGCTCATGGTCAGTCCTTGTCAGGTACGGGATCAACACCTCCTCCGGGCGTGGGGTCGGTCACTCGGCTCAAAAGTAAGGGCAGGAGTCGGGTCTGTAAAATGCCTGTTGGTTCTAACCTAAGTATTAAAATATTGAATTATTATTCGGTTTATTTATTAGTAACGTGCATTAAGCGGTGAGCTACAGGCTCAGACGAATCTGCGCACACAGCCCACCGCCCGCGCGATTGCTCAAGGTCAGCGAGCCACCGATCGCCACCACCAGCTGCTGCGCAATCGCCAGGCCCAGCCCGGTGCCGCCAGTGCCGCGATTGCGTGAGCTTTCTAGCCGATAAAACGGCTGCATGACGTGCACCAGTTCGTCCTCGGCAATCCCGGGTCCGCGGTCCAATACGCTGATCGACAGCTGCCCGGTTGGCGTCGAGCCGACTGCCAGTTCTGCGCTGCCGGCGAATTTCAGCGCGTTATCCAGCAGGTTCACCAACACTCGCCGCAAGGCGTGAGGGCGGGTGTCGAGCACCAGCGCACTTTTACCGGTGATGCTGACCTGCTTGTGCATGTCTTGATAATCAAACACCAGGCTGTCCAGAAACGCGTCGAGGTTGATGCGATGACTGGCTTCGGTAGCGCCGTGCACGCTGCGCGCGTAGGCCACGCCTTCGCGCACCAGGTGTTCCATTTCCCCCAGGTCACTCCAGAGCTTGTCGCGGTCGGCAGAATCTTCCATGAACTCGGCGCGCAGTTTCATGCGGGTAATCGGCGTTTGCAGGTCGTGGGAAATCGCCGCAAGGATCTGCATGCGTTCCTTGAGGTATTCGGCGATGCGTTGTTGCATCTGGTTGAACGCTGCCGCTGCGTGGGCCACTTCGGTCGGGCCGTGTTCGTCCAGCGGCGTCGGATGAGCGTTCGGGTCGAGGGTTTCCACCGCGCGGGCCAGGCGCGTCAGCGGGCGAATCGCCAGGCGCACGGCCAACCAGGTGCAGCCGAGCAACAGCGCCAATTGCAGGATCAGCACCACCGGCAACCAATAGGCCACGGGCAGGGCGGCCGGGCGTACATCGAGGGTGATCGGGGTGCCGTCGGCCAGGGTCAGGTGCGCCTGGAAGTGCTTCTGCAGGCCGGGAATGGTGCGAAAGGTCAGCGCGTACTGCTCGCCCAGCGCATCCGCAATCGAGGTGGCGGCCATCGGCACGTCGTCACTGCTCATCGGCTCACCGGTCTCGCCGGCATTGAGCAGGTAATGGTAGTTCTGGCGGTCGATACGCGGCAGCCAACTGGCGCGCTCGTTGGCGGGCAGGCGGTCGAGGATTGCCACCGAGGTCGACACGTCGTTCTCCAGGTTGCCGAGCATCGCGGTGCGCGCGCTGATATAGCGCTCGTAGAACTGCGCGCTGAACGACAACCCATGGGCGCACACCAGGCTGATCAGGAAGATCAGCGACAGCTGCGACGCCAGCGTGCGCGGCCAGCCCAAGCGCCATTTCATCGCGTGGCTCCAAGGATTTCCACCGCCAGGGAAAACACATACCCCTCGCTGCGCACGGTCTTGATATACGCCGGTTCACGTGCGTCATCCAACAGGCGTTGGCGCAGGCGGCTGACCAGCAGGTCGATGGAACGGTCAAACAGATCCGCGTCGCGGCCCTGGGTCAGGTTGAGCAATTGATCGCGGTTGAGCACGCGCTGCGGGTGATCGAGGAACACCCGCAGCAGGCGGTATTCGGCGCCGCTCAAGGCCACCAGCGTGTCGTCTTCGTCGAGCAGGTGGCGGGCGGTGGTGTCCAGGCGCCAACGGCCAAAACGAATCAGCCGCCCGGTTTCACTCACCACCAGGTTCGGCGGCAGCATGCGCGTGCGCCGCAACACGGCGTTGATCCGCGCCAGCAGTTCGCGGGCGGCGAAGGGTTTGACCAGGTAATCATCGGCGCCCATTTCCAGGCCGATGATGCGGTCGGTTTCATCGTTGCGCGCGGTGAGCATCAGCACCGGCGTGGCTTTGTGCTTGCCCACCCGCAACTCGCGGCACAGCTGCAAACCGTCGTCGCCGGGCATCATGATGTCCAGCACGATCAGGTCAACCGGGGTGGTGTCGAGGAAACTGCGCATCTGGCGGCCATCGGCGACCACTGTGGTGCGCATGCCGTTTTTCTTCAGGTAATTGCCCACCAGCTCGCGGATCTCGCGGTCGTCATCGACGATCAGGATATGGTCGACATGGTCCATGCTGCGTTCCTCGTTAAATGCTCATGGGCCGCAGTCTAGCCATCGCCGCAGGGTTTGCCTTGTGCCCTTTGTATTGCAGTGTATCTGGCGATAACGAGATACACAGCGAGGCAAAAAAACCGACAGGCCAGCGTCCGGCGTCGTTCACCTGCGTGCCTAAGCTAATGCCAAAAAGGTATTTATTAAGGTTTTTTAAGATCGTTTAGCTTGGTTGCTCCAACCCAAGACGCTTATGGAGTGAGCCGCCGATGCTGCAATCAGTCACCACCTTGCCGCTGCTGGATCTGTCGCAGCTTGACGGCACGCCTCAGCAACGCGGCGAATTTCTCGATGCGTTGCGCGCTGCCGCGCGGCAGATCGGCTTTTTCTACCTGACCGGCCACGGCATCGACCCGGCGCTGCTGGCTCAGGTGCAGCAGCAGGCGCGCGCATTTTTTGCCTTGCCCGAGGCCGACAAACTGGCGGTCGGCATGCTCAACTCGCCACACTTTCGCGGCTACAACCGCGCCGCTTCGGAGATCACCCGCGGCCAGCCAGACCTGCGTGAACAGTTTGATGTCGGCGCCGAACGCGAGCCACTGAACGCGGATCAACACCCGGCCGCGTGGGCCCGTCTGCAAGGCCCGAACCAATGGCCTGTCGCCTTGCCCGAACTCAAGCCGTTGGTACTGGCCTGGCAGCAGGCAATGACGCAAATGTCGTTGCGCTTGCTACGCGCCTTCGCCCAGGCCTTGTCGTTGCCCGAGCAGGCCTTTGACGCACTGTACGGTGACCAACCCAACGAGCACATCAAGCTGATCCGCTACCCCGGCCGCCACGCGCAACAAAGTCGCCAGGGCGTGGGCGCACACAAGGACTCCGGCTTTTTGAGCTTTCTGCTGCAGGACGAGCAGGCCGGTTTGCAGGTGGAGGTGGAGGAGGGCCGCTGGATCGACGCGTCGCCGCGCCCCGACACGCTGGTGGTGAATATCGGCGAACTGCTCGAGTTGGCCAGCAACGGTTATTTGCGCGCCACCGTGCACCGCGTGGTGTCGCCGCCGGTGGGCAGCGAGCGTTTGTCCCTGGCGTTTTTTCTCGGTGCGCAGCTGGATGCGGTGGTGCCGGTGTATGACTTGGCACCCGAACTGCTGCGCGATGCCCACGGGCCGACCAGCGACCCGCGCAACCCGTTGCTGCGCGATGTCGGCTGGAATTACCTCAAGGGCCGTCTGCGCTCGCACCCGGATGTCGCCCAACGTTTCTATGCCGACGCCACACTTCCCCACGCACTGTCCGCCTGATCAGGAGATCACCATGCTGAAGACATCTGCACTTACCCTGGCGGCGTTGCTGGCCTCATTGGGCGTGTCGGCCGCCGATGCGTTGCGCGTCGCCGCCGACCCGATTCCCCATGCACAGATCCTCGAATACGTGCAGAAGCTCGACCCGAGCCTGAACTTGAAGATCATCGAAATTCCCAGCGGCGTGAACTCCAACGAGTTGCTGGCCCATGGTGATGTCGACGCCAATTACTTCCAGCATCTGCCGTTTCTCAATGCTCAGGAGCAGGCGCTCGGGCAGAAGTTCGCGGTGGCTGCTACGGTGCATATCGAACCGCTGGGCATTTACTCCCATCGCCATACCGGCTTCGCCCAGGTGCCGGACAAAGGCACGGTGGCAGTGCCGAACAACGTCACCAACCTCAGCCGCGCGCTGTACCTGTTGCAAGCCAATGGCCTGATCACGCTCAAGCCGGGTTTCAATGACGCGTCCAGGGAGCAGGCCACGCCCAAGGACATCGCCGAGAACCCCAAGCATCTGAAGATTCTGGAGATCGAGTCGCCGCAAATTCCGCGCGCGCTGGACGATGTGGACCTGGCGGTGATCAATGGCAACTTCGCCCTGGAAGCCGGGTTGGTGCCGGCCAAAGACGCCTTGGGCCTGGAGAAAGCCGAGGGCAACCCTTACGCGAATATCCTGGTGACCACGCCGAAACTCGCGGATGACCCGCGCATCAAGCAACTGGCCAAGGACCTGCGCTCGCCGGAAGTGGCCAAGTTCATCAACGAAAAATACGCGGGCTCGGTGATCCCGGTGGCGGTCGAATGATCGTCGTCGAGGGCGTCAGCAAAACCTACGCCGACGGCCAGCCGGCGGCCCTGGATAACGTGTCGTTGCGGATAAACGACGGGTCGATTTTTGGCATTGTCGGCCGTAGCGGGGCGGGTAAAAGTACCTTGCTGCGCTGCCTTAACCTGCTGGAGCGGCCCACCTCCGGGCGCATCCTTTTGGACGGCCAGGACCTGACCCAACTGAGCGACAGGCAACTGCGCGAGCAACGCCAGCGCATCGGCATGATCTTCCAGGGCTTCAACCTCCTGCATTCACGCACGGTGGCGGGCAACGTCGCGGTGCCGCTGGAAATCGCCAAGGTGCCCAAGGTTGAGCGCGCGGCGCGGGTGGCCGAGTTGCTGGCGTTGGTAGGCTTGAGTGACAAGGCTGAGGCGTTTCCTTCGCAGCTCTCCGGCGGGCAGAAACAACGCGTGGGCATTGCCCGTGCATTGGCGGCGCGTCCGGCGTATCTGTTGTCGGATGAGGCCACCAGCGCGCTTGACCCGCAAACCACCGCGTCGATTCTTGAGTTGTTGCGCGACATCAACCGGCAGCTGGGCGTGACCATCGTGTTGATCACCCATGAACTCGAGGTGGTCAAGGCCATCTGCGACAGCGCGGTGTCGCTGGCCGATGGACGCGTGGTGGAAAGCGGCACGCTGCTGCAATTGCAAGCCGACCCGGCATCGCACCTGGGCCGTTCGCTGGCGCCAAGCCTGCCGGTGGTGAGGGCCGTATGAAAACCGACTGGAACGAGATTGTTCAACTGCTGCTCAACGCCACCGGCGAAACCCTGTACATGGTGCTGCTGGCGGGCATGTTCACGCTGTTGATCGGCTTGCCGCTGGGCGTGGTGCTGTTTATCAGCCGACGCGGCGGCTTGTTGCCTTTGCCACGGCTCAACCGGGCGTTGGGCGCCGTGATCAACCTGGGACGGTCATTGCCGTTTGTGGTGATGCTGATCGCGTTGATCCCACTGACGCGCCTGATCGTCGGCACCACATTGGGCAGTACGGCGGCCGTGGTGCCGATCACGATTGGCGCTTTTCCATTTTTTGCGCGCATCGTCGAGACCGCCCTGGATGAAGTGGACAAGGGGCGCATAGAAGCCATCGTTGCCATGGGCGGTGATGCGCGCCATGTGATCCTCAAAGTGTTGCTGCCGGAAGCCTTGCCCGCGCTGGTGGCCGGGGTGACGCTGACGCTGGTGATGCTGATCGGCTTTTCCTCCATGGCTGGCGTGATCGGTGGCGGCGGGCTGGGCGACCTGGCGATTCGTTATGGTTATCAGCGTTTCAACAACCAGATCATGGTGGTCACGGTCATCGTTCTGGTGGTGCTGGTGCAGGGCGTGCAAAGCCTGGGGGATCGCTGTGTGAGGTCGCTGGCGCACCGCCGATCCTGACTTTGCCCCAGGGCGAAAAAGACCTGCGGTCGGTCCGTGCCAAGGGCCTGGTGTTTTCCGAGCCGCGCTCGTTGCAACTGCTGGATTATTTGAAACGCGTCGGCCCCAGCGAAGCGCCGGTGTTGATCAATGGCGAGACCGGCACCGGCAAGTCCACCACGGCATGCTCAAGGGGCGCACACGGCCTTGAGCAGCAGCGTCTCGAATAGCTGCTGCGCGCGTGGTTCATCACTGTGGGCGACATTAAAACGCATCGAATTGAGGTGCGCCGGGTCGTAACCGAACAAGGCGCCCGGCGCCAGAACCATGCTGTGTTTCAACGCGTGCTGGGCCAGCAGTTCGCCGTCCACTCCCTGCGGCAGCCGCGCCCAGATAAACATCCCGCCCTCGTACGCCATCGGCAGCTCGCACCCGCAACGCTTGAGCCATTGCTCGACGCGCCCGCCGCACTCCGTCAACCGTTGCACCATGCGCTTGCGGTGCTTGGCGTAGCTGCCTTCGCTGAGCATGCGATAGACCAGCTGTTCGAACAGCTCTGAGGTCACGCCGCCGCTCATCAACTTCATGTTGGTCAGGTTCGCCGCCAGTTGCGGTGCGGCCACCACATAGCTGACGCGGGTGTTGGCGCTGAGGATCTTGGAGAAACCTGACAGGTACGTGACCTCGTCCAGCCCGGCGAGGGCGGCCAGGCGCGGTGGCGGGTTGGGGTGCAGGTCGCCGTAGAGGTCATCCTCGACGATATGGCAGTGGTAGTGCTGAGTCAGTTGCAGCAGGCGAAACGCCTGGCTGGGGCTGAAGGAGTGGCCGGTGGGGTTATGCAGCACGCTGGTGGTCAGGTACAGACTGGGGCGGTGTTCGGCCAGCAGCGCCTCAAGGGCAGCGAAGTCAAAGCCGTCGGGGCGGCGCTCGAGGGTCACCACTTTGACGCCGTGCAAGGCCAGGTTGGCGTGGAAGTTGAAGTAGCACGGCGCGTCCAGCAGCACGGTGTCGCCGGAGCGTGCGAGCAGACGCATGAGCATGTCCAGGCCTTGCACGGTGTTGGGCGTGGTGATGATTTGTTCCACCGGCACTGACAGGCCTTCGCTGTGCAGTTTTTGTTGCAGCGCCTGGCGCAGCGGCAACAGCCCGGCCGGCGCGCCCAGCCCGGCGATGCGCAACGACGGCGCGCGCACCACGCTGCGCAGGGCTTGGCGGATGGCGTCGTTGTTCAGCCAGTCCTCCGGCAAGTGCCCGCTGCCAGGGCGCAGCTCGCCGCCGGCGGTGACCAAGGGGCGGCGCAACACGCTGAGCAGGTCTTGGGGTAACAGGTCGACCCAGGTCATCGCGGCGGGGCGGGCGCTGTCCATCGCCACAAAGTAGCCGCGGCCCTGGCTGGAGGTCAGCAGGTTGCGCCCGCGCAGGCGGTCCAGCGCTTCATTGAGGGTGAATTTGCTCACGCCCAGGGTCTGGGTCAATTCACGCACCGACGGCAATTTGCTGCCCGGCGCCCATTCACCGTGCTCGATGGCGTGGCTGAACGCGTCGACAATCTGCTGAACCTTGGGTGTGCCGTCAACAAAGGCGATGGCGGATACAAACATAAACCTTCCTGGTATTTGCCGGTGATTTTACCGGCCATTGGTACCGGTAAAGTTCGGTCGGATTAGGCCTCACTTTACCTGCCCTGTGCAAGGCTGCCGCTCTAGACTGCGGGCCATCAATGACAGGGATTACGTGATGGAAAGCCAACTGATCAACCCCGGCGCGCCGTTCTGCCTGGGGGTGGCCCGGCATAAATACCTGGGGGCCGAAAAGGGCCTGCAAAGCGCCATTGAAGGGGGCTACAGCCACTGGTACATCGACGCCAGCCTGTTAGGTGAAAGGGTCGAGGACTGGACTGATGCGCGCATCGCCCGCCTGCAGGAAAAGATCGCGGCCAGCAGTGTTCAGCCGATATTTCACAGTAACTTCAAGGCGCCGCTGGGCAGCGATGTCGGTGCTTTTCGTGCGGCGGCGGTGGAGTACGTGGAACGAGAGGTCGACGTTGCCAGCCGTCTGGGCGCGCCGTTGATCATCCACGGCGGCTGCATCGTCGGGCCGCAAAGGGTGCTGGAGGCCAGGGACATTGCCCTGGAGCATTACCTCAAATCGGTCAAGGAGCTGGCGCAATATGCCGAGGCCAAGGGGACGGATATCTACCTGGAGAGTCTGTCCAACTACGTCAACTACCGGATTTTCACCCACGAAGCGCAATTCGCCTTTGTGTTCGAGCACCTGCAAGCGCACAGCAATGTGTACTGCTTCCTTGACGCCGGCCACGCGCGCCTCGACAGCGGCTTGCCCGCGCAAGTGGTGCGCAAGTACCCCGCGCTGATCAAGGGCATTTCCTTCAGCAATCACAAGGAGGGGCACCACGCCGACAACTGCGCGTACGCCGAGGTGCTGCAGGCTATCGTCGAGACGAACTGGAAAGGCCTGGTGGCCTTTGAAACCTGTCACCACAGTGCGCAGGCCGCCCTGGCCGACCTGGCGCGCGCCTTCGCCGTTGTTTCTTCCAATCCGGGTTTGGGCTCATGACAAGTACGTTGACGCTTTCTTCGTTTCTCTACTTTCTGCTGTTTTGCGCCACCATGACCTTCAGCCCCGGCCCGATGACCCTGCTGCTGTTGAGCCTGGGTTTGAAGGACGGCCTGCGCAGCTCGATCCCGGCGCAGATCGGCGCCAGTGTGGCGTACCTGATCTCGATCCTGATCTTTGCCGTGGGCTTTTCGGAATTGATCAAGGGCAACCTTGCCATCACCCAGACCCTCCAGTTTGTGGGTGTGGCCTACATCCTCTACCTGGCCTACAAACAGTGGACCAGCAGCGGCGTATCAATCAACCGGGACGCTGCCGCGCAGGGCGCGCGCAGCCTGTTCGGCAAGGGCTTGCTGACCGGGTTTTCCAACCCCAAGACCCTCATCATGTTCAGCGCCGTGTTCCCACAGTTTGCCGGGGCGGGAGGGCACAGCCGCGCGGCAGATATCGCCATCCTCGGGCTTACCTTTTTGTCGTTGCAGTTTGCCAGCGGCTGCCTGTATTGCTATTTCGGCCAGCGCATCAAGCACGTGCTGGAAAACCCCAGGCGACGGGTGTTGCTGCAACGGGTCACGGCAGTGCTGTTGCTGGGTGTGGCGCTGATGCTGGCGCGCGGTTTTTCGCACTGAGGGGCGCTACCCGCAGGCTTATGAGCGGTAGTGGCGATTTGACGTCGCCCTGATAGACTCCAGGCATTCATCCAGGATCACATCAAGCCATGTCAACCGCCGGAGGAAATGGACTTCCGCTCGCTTCACGGTTGTATAAGTCGCGCACGCTGGGGCTGACGCTCGGCTTTGTGTGCGTGGTGTTTGGCATGTTTCCCCTGCATCCCCCGCTGTGGGTCTGGGCGTGGATGCTGATCAACGCCTTTGTCTGGCCGCACATGGCCTATCTGTGGTCGCGCCGCGCCAGCAACTCACTGCGCAGCGAGCGCCGTAACCTGCTGTTTGATTCCTTTTGCGGCGGGTTCTGGGTCGGTGCCATGCACTTCAACCCGCTGCCCAGTGTCACCACGCTGTCGATGATGACCATGAACAACGTCGCCATTGGCGGGCCGCGCTTTATGCTGGCGGGCTGGGTGGCGCAGGCCTTGGGTGTCGGCGCGTCGTTGCTGGTGTTCGCCCCGGCGTTCATCGCCGTCACCACTGAAACCCAGCTTTACGCCTGCTTGCCGATTCTGATGGTGTACCCGCTGGCCCTGGGCTGGATCTGCTATCGCCAGGCCGTGACCCTCGCCCGGCACAAACGCGAGTTGCTGGCGCTGAGCCGCACCGACAGCCTGTCCGGCCTGCTAAACCACGGTGCCTGGAAGGACCACCTGGAGATCGAGTTTCAACGCTGCCGCACAGAGCAGGTGGGCGCCGCCATTGCGCTGATCGACATCGACCATTTCAAGACTATCAATGACACCTACGGCCACGTCACCGGCGATATCGTGCTGCGCCAACTGAGCAAAGTGCTGCGACAGAACCTGCGCACCGCCGATCTTGCCGGGCGCTATGGTGGCGATGAGTTCTGCGTGATCCTGCCGGACATGCCCCTGCACCGCGCCACTGAAGTGATGGACGCCTTGCGCGATCGCTTCAACGCCTTGGCGTACACCCAAGACCCGACACTGCGCGCCAGCTTGAGCATTGGCCTGGCGCCGTATCAACCTGCGCATGCGGATTCGACCAGTTGGCTCAACGACGCCGACCAGGCGTTGTATGAGGCCAAGAGCAGCGGGCGCAACCGTGTGAGTTCAGTGCAAGGGAGTTGGTTGCGATCGGTCTAGTGGGGTAGGGTGGCGGCGCACCTCTCAACAAAAAAACAAGGATCGGTCCATGCTCTTCACCTTCTCCCGTACCCTCCTGGCCGCGACCCTGGCCTTGTCCTTCGCTGCGCCGGTCTACAGTGCCGAACCCCATAAACAGATCCAGGCCGGCGCCGAACAGTACAAGGCCCCCGCCCTGAAACTGCTCGAGCGCCTGGTGAATATCGATTCGGGCTCCGGCTACGAGCCCGGCCTGACCCAAGTGCGCGACATCGCCGTAGAAGAATTGAAGCAGCTTGGTTTCAACATCGAGCTGGTGCCGGACAAAGCCGCCAACAACAGTCATGTGATCGCCACCCTCAAAGGCACCGGCAAAGCCAAGATTTTGCTGATGGCCCACATGGACACGGTATTCAAGGAAGGCTCAGCCGCCGAACGCCCGTTCCACATCAAGGACGGCCGCGCCTATGGTCCCGGTGTGATGGATGACAAAGGCGGCATCGTCGCTGGCATCTATGCGCTGAAGGTGCTCAAAGACCAGGGCTTCAAGGACTACGCACAAATCACCTTCCTGCTCGACGCCAGCGAAGAAACTGGCTCTGACGCCGCCTCCGAACTGATCCGCACCACCGCCAAAGGCCACGACGTCACCCTCAATCTCGAACCCGGCCGCCCAGCCGACGGCCTGGTGGTATGGCGCAAAGGCAGCGCCACCGCCGTGGTCGAAGTCAAAGGCAAAGCCGCCCACGCCGGCGTCGCCCCGGAACTGGGCCGCAACGCCGCGATGGAAGCGGCGCACCAGATCCTGCAACTGGGCAAACTGGGCGACGAAGAGAAGAAAACCACCATCAACTTCACCGTGCTCAAGGCCGGCGACCGCGTCAACGTCATCCCCGACCAAGCGACGGCCAAGGCGGACGTACGTGCGGCATTGCCGGAAGAGTTCGACCGGATCGAGAAGGACCTGGCCCGTGTTTCGGCGAATAAGTTGATTCCGGACACCGAAGTCAAAACCAGTTTGCTGCGCGGTTTACCGCCAATGCCGCAGACGCCGGAGTCGGACAAGTTGGTCGCAATCGCCCAAGGGATTTACGGGGAGTTGGGGCGTAAGTTGACCATCGAAGGCAGCGGCGGGGCAGCGGATGCCAGTTTGTCTGCCGGGGTTGGCACGCCGACGTTGGATGGGTTCGGGATTGTCGGTGGCAACATCCATACCCCCGAGGAATATGCGGAAGTGGAGAGTGTAGCGCCGCGAATTTACTTGCTTAGCCGGATGATTATGGAGCTCTCGAAGCGGTGACCGGGGCGCCGGGTTCACTCATTTTTTGAGGGTGAACCTGGGTATCGGGTGAGTAGGTTTGTTGTGATGAACCGGCTTATTGTGATGAGCAGGCTTATTGTGGCGAGCAGGCTTGCCCTGCGCTGGGCTGCGCAGCAGGCCCGAAACTTGCGACGCGGACTTGGCTGTAGAACCGCGTCGCCCTTGTTGGGGCTGCTGCTGCTGCTGCTGCTGCTGCGCTGCGCAACACAACGCGAGCAAGCTCGCTCCCGACTTTGAATACCTGATCGACATCCAGTGCCGAAAAGCTGACGTAGCTTTCGGCCCAGAGCTCGTAGGTATTGAGGCAGCGTTTGAAATCGCTGAGAACGGATTCGACGTCTCGCGTCTCGGAATCCATCACGGCCAGTACCAGAAGGCCAATGTGTTGGCGGGTGGCGGCGATCAAAAGACAGCCCCAATAACGGGGGCTTTAACGGAAAAAACCATCTGCAATCCCTCGCACTGTGTGATCAGGCGAAGGACTTTGCCGAGGTTTTCAGGTGGTATCTGTAGAGCTTATCCGGGTGTTGCGTGGGAGATTTCGGTAGTACTTGTCCTCTCTCGCCCAAGCACCAGACTGCACAGCGCCGGCAGGAACAACAGTGTCAACACCGTACCCACCAGTACCCCGCCAATCAGCACATAAGCCAGGGACGACCAGAACACCGACAGCGTCAGCGGGATAAATGCCAGGGCCGCCGCCAGTGCCGTCAAAATCACCGGTCTTGCGCGGCGCACGGTTGCTTCGATAATCGCTTCGTGAATCGCCATACCGTGCTCCTGGTTCTGGCGGATCTGGTCGGTAAAGATCAGCGTGTTGCGCATCAGGATGCCGCCAATCCCGATCAAGCCCAGAATCGCGTTAAACCCGAACGGCTGGTTGAACAGCAGCAAGGTCGGCACCGCGCCGATCAGGCCCAGGGGCGCGGTGGCGAAGACCATGAACATTACGCCGAACGAGCGCACCTGGAACATGATCACGGTGAGGGTCAGCAGGATCATGATCGGGAACAGTGCCGCCAGCGCGACGTTGGCCTTGGCGCTTTCTTCCACCGGGCCGCCGATGTCGATCTGGTAACCGGCCGGCAGCTTTGCGATCAGCGGTTGCAGGTCTTTGTACACGGCCATTTCCACGTCGGGCGGTTGTACGCCGTCGATGATGTCAGCGCGCACTTCCACGGTGCTTGCGCGGTTGCGGCGCTTGAGGATCGGCTCTTCCATGACCGCCTGAAAATGCCCGACCTGAGCCAGCGGCACCGAGGTGCCAGCGCTGTTGGTCAGGGTCATATTGTTGAGATTGCCGAGGTCTTCGCGCTGGTTGCCCTGAGCGCGAGCGACCACGGAGACGGTGCGATTGCCTTCACGCACCTCGGTAATCGGGTTGCCGCTGAGCAAGGCATTGAGCTGCGATTTGACCTCGTTAGGTGTGAAACCCAGCAGGCGCAGGCGGTCCTGATCCAGCACCAGGCGATAGCCGCTGGTGCGCTCGCCCCAATCGAGAAAGGCGTCCTTGGTCAGCGTGTTGGCGGCGACAATGCGCCGCACATCTTCGGACACGCCGCGCAGCACATCCACATTTGGCCCGGACACACGAAACACCACCGGAAACGGCACGGGCGGGCCGAACAGCAATTGCGTGACACGCACGCGCGCAGCCGGAAACTCACCGGCGGCTATGCGCTCACGCATGCGCAGTTTCAGCGCATCACGGGCATGCGAGTCCGGGGTTTGCACAATCAGCTTGGCAAACGCCGGGTCGGGCAACTCGGGGTTCAGCGACAGGAAAAAGCGCGGCGCGCCGCCGCCCACATAGGTGTCGACCAGGCTGGTCTGTGGCTCTTGCAGCAGGGCTTTCTCCAGCTGCGCCGCCACCGCCTCGGTGCTTTTGAACGCGCTGCCGGGCGGCATGTACACCTCAAGGATCAGTTCGGAACGGTCGGAATTGGGGAAGAACTGCTTCTTCACCACGCCCATCCCTAAGCCGCACAGCACAAAGGCCGCCACCACCAAGCCGGTTACCCACCAGCGCCTGCGCACGCAGGCTTGGACCACACCACGCAGTTTCTGGTAGTAACGGCCGGCGTAAATGGCGTCGTGGCCGCCCGGCACCGGTTTGATCTGCGGCAGCAATTTCACGCCCAGGTACGGTGTGAACACCACCGCCACCAGCCACGACGAAATCAGCGCAAAGCCGACGATCCAGAAGATATTGCCGGCATATTCCCCGGCGCCCGAGCGCGCAAAACCCACCGGCAGAAAGCCGATGATCGTCACCAGCGTGCCGGTCAGCATCGGCGCGGCGGTGGAGCTCCAGGCAAAGGTGGCGGCGTGAATCCGGTCGAAGCCTTCTTCCAGTTTCACCACCATCATCTCGATGGCGATAATCGCGTCGTCCACCAGCAAACCCAGGGAAATAATCAGCGCGCCCAGGGTAATACGGTCGAATTCACGCCCGGTCAGCAGCATGATCACAAACACCACGGACAAGGTCAGCGGCACCGCGGCGGCCACCACCAGGCCCACGCGAAAGCCCAGCGCCAGCAGGCTGATGACCATCACCACGGCCAGGGCGACGAAGAATTTGAGCATGAATTCATTCACGGCCAGGCTGATGTTTTTTGCCTGGTCGGAGACCTTGGCGAAGTTCACGCCCAGCGGCAGATCGGCCTGAATGTTGGCTTCCTGGGCCTTGAGGCTTTTGTCCAGCTCCAGGCCGTTCCAGTGCTTTTCCATGATCACGCCGAGCATCAGCGCCGGGTCGCCCTGATGGCGAATCCGGTAGCTGGGCGGGTCTTCATAGCCACGGCTCACGGTGGCCACATCGGCAATGCGCAGCACGCGACCGTTGACTTCCAGCGGCACGTTTTCGATCAGCGCGAGGCTGTCGAAGGCGCCGTCGATACGGATATAGGCGCGGGCGCCGGCGGTTTCGACGAAGCCCGATGGCGCTACGGCGTTCTGCGCGGCGAGGGCGGCGAAGATCTGATCGGGCTTGATGCCCAGGGTAGCCAGGCGCTCGTAGGAAAACTCGACAAAGATCCGCTGGGCCTGCTCGCCGAGGATGTTGACCTTTTTCACGCCCGGCAGGTTGAGCAAGCCCTGGCGCAGTTCTTCGGCCATTTGCACTTGCTGGCGATGTGGCAGGTGCTCGGCTTCCAGTGCGTAAAGGGCGAAATACACGTCGGAATATTCATCGTTGAAGAACGGCCCGATTACGCCTTTGGGCAGTTTCGCCGCTTCATCGCTGAGTTTTTTGCGGGTCTGGTAGAACAGGTCCTGGATTTCACTGGGGCGCGTGGACTCTTTGTAGGTCATGCGCATCGATACAAAACCCGGTTGGGCGATGGTCTCGACGCGGTCGTAGTAGTCCAGTTCCTGCAGACGCTTTTCCAGGCGGTCGGCGACTTGCTCCTGCATTTCCTGTGCGGTAGCGCCGGGCCAGGCGGCGGTGATGGTCATGACCTTGACGGTAAATGAAGGATCTTCGGCGCGCCCCAGTTGGCCGAACGAGAAGATGCCGGCGGCGAGGATCGCGATGATCAGAAACAGCGTGACTGCGCGGTGTTTCACCGCCAGTTCGGAGAGGTTGATGCCGCGCATGCTCAGTGGTCCTGTTTGCGATTGAGGGCCAGTACCTGGGCGGGCAGCAGGCGCACCGCGTCACCGCTGTGCAGCAAGTGCGCGCCCAGGGCGACGATGGTCTGGCCGGGTGTGAGGCCGCTGTCGAGCAGGGCGTCTTCCTGGCCGAGACTGGCGACTTTGACGGGGGCGAAGCTGACGGTGTCATCAGCACCAATCAGCCACACGCCGGTGCCTTGCCCGGCGTCCTGCAACGCGCCGATGGGCACGCGGGTTTGCTGGGCCTGGCCATCGCCTTGCAGGCGGACGGTGATGGTCGAGCCAAGGGCGAAACGGTCAACGGCGCCGTGCAACACGTAGCGCGCGCGGTAGGTGCGGGTGGTCGGGTCGGCGCTGGCGGACAGCTCGCGCAGGGTGGCAGTCACGGCCTGGTCCGGCGCGCCGAAGGGGAACGCCAAGGCTTTTTGTGAGGCTTGGTCGCGTTGGTTTTCCGGCAGGTTGACGATGGCTTCGCGAGCGCCGTCATGGGCCAGGCGCGCGACGATTTGCCCTTCGGCGACGACTTGGCCGCGGTCCACGCGCACGTCGGTGATGATGCCGTCGCCGTCAGCCTTGAGCACCGAGTAGGTGCGGCGATTTTCGATCTGGCTGGCGTCCGATTGCGCCGAAGCCAGCTCGGCTTCGGCGACGCGCAGATTGGTCGCCGACTGGTCGAAAATCTGCCGCGACACGGCGCCGGTGCTGGCCAGGCGCTGGTAGCGGTTTTCATCATCGCGGCGCTGGCGCACTTGCGCCTGGGCCGCGTTCACGCGGTTCTTGGCCGAGCGCAGGGCCAGCTCGAAGTCGCCGATGTCCAGCACCAGCAGGGTGTCGCCACGGGAGACGTGCTGGCCGGGGTCGACCTTGCGGTCTATGACCTTGCCACTGACCCTGAAGCCCAGGTCGCTTTCTGTGCGCGCGGCCACCACGCCGGTGTAGGCGCTTTGCTGGGTGCCGGCGGCTTCGACTTTGGCCGCAAGCACGGGGCGGGGCGGCGGCACTTCGGCGGCGGTGTCGGCCTTGCTGTTGCAGCCGCCGAGGAGGATCAACAGGGCTAAAGGCGTGAGAAGACGCAAGGGAAGAGGGGTCATGACGGGCTCCGGGATAACCAGTGAATAAAAAATTATGGACATAATTTTTTACGCATATTATGGTCGAAATATAAATTAATCCAGCCCCCGGATAATCCCCATGGCAAACGCCCCGGCCCCCTCGCGAAGCTTGTTGTTTTTACTGGTGGCCCTTACGGCGCTGGGTGAAGTGTCGACTCAATTGATCATCCCAGGCCTTGGCGCCATCGAGCAGGCGCTGGCGGCGCCAGCCGGTTCGGCGCTGATGGCGTTGTCGGCGTTTGTTGCTGCATTCGGCCTTGGGCAGTTGCTGTTCGGGCCGTTGTCGGACCGTATCGGCCGTCGTCCGGTGCTGATCGGCGGCCTGGCGCTGTATGTGCTGGCGACCTTGGCGATGCTGCTGGTCAACGACATCGGCCAATTCATTGCCGCCCGCGTGTTGCAAGGTCTCGGCGCCTGCGCCGCGTTGGTGTTGGCGCGCACCGTGGTGCGTGACGTGTGGCAAGCCGAAGCCGGGCCGGCCCTGGCGCTGACCATGATCGGCATGCTCTACGCCATTGTCGTCGCGCCAATGATCGGCGGGCTGCTGATCAAGCTGCTGGGCTGGCACGCGCCAATTGTTTTGGCCCTGATCATCGGCAGTGTGGTGCTGGTGTTGGCTGTGCTGTTCTTTCGCGAGAGCAACCACTGCCTCGATCCCACGGCCGGCCATTGGCGTACCCTCGGCGGGCAATACCTGGATCTGCTAAAGGGCCGTCAATACCGGGCGTACGCCGTGGCATTGGCGTGCACCTATGGTGCGATGTTCTCGGTGATTGCGGGTTCGTCGGCAGTGTTTATCAACCTGCTGGGTTTCAGCAGCCTTGAATACGGCATCAATTTTGGCGTGATTGTGTCGATGCTGATCGTCGGTTCCACCTACACCCGGCGCAACATCATGCGCCTGGGGCCGCAGCGGATTGTGGCGATGGGCGTGACACTGGTGGCCATCGGCGGCCTATCGGCGGTGCTGATTTACGAGCTGTTCGGCCTGTCGGTGCTGGGCCTGGACCTTCCGGTGGCACTGGTGACCCTGGGCGGTGGCCTGGTGCTCCCCGGCTCGGTCACGGGCGCGGTAATGCCCAACGCGCACCGTGCGGGCCTAGCCGCTGGGCTGATGGGGTTTGCGCAGATGTTTGGCGCGACCTGCAGCGGCCTGTTGCTGAGCCATTTGCGCGATGGCAGTGCCACGCCGATGATCGTCATTGAGGCCAGCTTTGCGGTGTTGGCGTTTGTCGCGTTCCACCTGCTGCGCCAACGTCCGGTCAAGGGGCTGTCCTATACGTAGGACGATCAGGGCTGCTTTTGCCGGCTAGTGTTCAGAGGCCGACGGACTTATGGTGTAGGCACTTTGGAGGTACACCATGAAAAAAATCATCGGCATCTACACCAGCCCCCGCGCCCATTGGGTCGGTGACGGCTTTCCGGTGCGCACGCTGTTTTCCTACGACGCGATGGGCAAGCACATCAGCCCATTCCTGTTGCTGGACCACGCCGGCCCCGCCGATTTCAGCCCCACCGAACAACGACGCGGTGTAGGCCAACACCCGCATCGCGGCTTTGAAACCGTGACCATCGTGTACGACGGTGAAGTCGAGCACCGTGATTCCACCGGCGCTGGCGGCACGATCGGTCCCGGCGATGTGCAGTGGATGACCGCCGCGCGAGGCATCATTCATGAAGAATTCCATTCCGAAGCCTTTGCCCGCAGCGGCGGGGCGCTGGAAATGGTGCAGTTGTGGGTCAACTTGCCGGCCAAGGACAAAATGGCCGACGCCGGTTACCAGACCATCGTTGACGGCGACATTCCGGTGCTGCCGTTGGCCAATGACGCCGGGCAATTGCGCCTGATCGCCGGTGAATTTTCCGGTACTCAAGGGCCGGCGCGTACGTTCACGCCGATAGACGTGTGGGACTTGCGACTCAACGCCGGTAAAGCGGTCACGCTGGACCTGCACGCCGGGCGCAATACTGCGCTGGTGATCCTGCGTGGCACCGTGCTGGTCAATGGCGAGGAAGTGGCACGCCAGGGGCAACTGGCGTTGTTCGAGCGCGACGGTGATCAACTCACCCTGGAGTCCAATGATGACGCCAAGGTGTTGCTGCTCAGCGGTGAACCGATCGATGAACCCATCGTCGGCCATGGCCCGTTCGTGATGAACACCGAGCAGGAAATCCACCAGGCATTTGTCGACTACCAGTCCGGTCGTTTCGGGCAAATGCACGCCTGATTGCACACCGCAAACCCTGTGGGAGCGTGCTTGCTGTGGCAAGCCCGCTTGCCCCGCGTTGGGTGGCGAAGCCGCCCCAAAACCAGTCACCGCGTTTTTTCCAGCTGAATTGAGTCGTCAGGTTTCGGGGCCGCTTCGCGCCCCAACGCGGGGCAAGCCCGCTCGCCACAGCAAGCCCTTCCCAATACATTTTGTTTGCTGCCTTCCCGATTCATGCGATCTTCTGAGCATTCGCCCTGGAGTCGCCTGGATGCCCTCATTTATCGCTGATCACCCGATGTTGTGCGCCGTGGCGCTGATCTTTATCGACATTGCCGTGTGGCGGCTGATTTCCGTCAACCTCGCCAACTGGAAGCTGGCGGCGCGGTTGGCAATCTTTGCTGTGTACAGCGCCGTGCTGTTCAACGACGGCATGAACCCCATGCAACTCGCACCCTATTCCGACAACACCGCCTTGCACCTGGCGGCTACTGCCTTGCAGATCGGCTGGTGGCTGTTCGCCGCACGGACCCTGACGGTATTGCTCGGTGCGGTGATGATGCAACGGGTCGGCCATGGCGGGCGCTTGCTGCAGGATCTGATGGGCGCGGTGATTTTCCTGATTGCGATCATCGCCGCCATGGCCTACGTGCTCGACCTGCCGGTCAAGGGCGTACTCGCCACTTCCGGCGCGGTGGCGATCATCGTCGGCCTGGCGTTGCAAAGCACCTTGAGCGACGTGTTTTCCGGGATCGTGCTCAACACCACCAAGCCGTATCAGCTGGATGACTGGATCTCCATCGACGGCACCGAAGGCCGCGTCACCGATATCGACTGGCGTGCCACACGCCTGCAGACCTCCCAGGGCAGCATGGCGGTGATCCCCAATTCCCTGGCGGCCAAGGCCAAGATCATCAACTTCTCACGCCCCGCCGACATGTTCGGCCTGGCCGTCAGCCTGCAAGTCAGCCCGCATGCGCGCCCGCAAATCGTGATCGAGGCGCTCGAGCGCGCCATGCAAGGGTGCCGGCCGCTGCTGGCCAACCCCGCGCCGAGCGTGGCGTTCAAGACCTCCGCCAGTGGCGGCGTCGAGTACGAAATCAGCGGCTTTGTGCCGGCCATGACCCTCAAGCGCGAAGTGCGCAACCAGCTTTACGATTTGGCTTTCAGGCACCTGCAGGCGGCGGGTGTGGGGTTGCTGTCCGCAACCGAAAGCGGCGCGCCGCCGGCGTTGTCCGGCGCACGCGCGTTGCTGGAGCGCTCGTCGATTTTCTCCACGCTGCGCCAGGAGGAGAAGGACACCTTCAGCCAGAACATGACGCTGCACACCTATCGCGCTGGCGAGATGATCCTGCCGGCGGGTGAGGTCAGCGATCATTTGTTTATCGTCGAGTCCGGCGTGGTCTCGGTGATGCTGATCAAGGGCGGTCACAAATTCGAAGCCGGGCGCATGGGGCCGGGCGAAGTGATTGGCGAGGCGGGGATTCTGTCCGACCAGGCGACGCTGGCGGACTTTTCCGCCAAGACCTTCTGCACCCTGTACCGCATCGAGAAGGAATACCTCAAACCCTGCCTGGACGCGCGGCATGACATCAGCGAAGCGATGAAGGCGCTGCTGGATTTTCGCGTGCACGCAGCGCAGGCCATGACCCAGGAAGCGCCGGTGGTGCCGGTCAAAAAAGGCTTTTTGCAGTGGTTGCGCAATCGCGGCTTGTAAGCGCTCAGGGCGCCATCGCGACGCGGTAGCGCTGGTCAAAATCATCCGCCAACTGCGCCAGCGTTACATCGCCCAAGCGCGCCATCAATAGCGCCTGCGCCTGGTCGAACGCGTCCGTCAGGGCCGCGTTTACGGCCTGTTCCACCAGGCACTGCGGGTGGTCGGTGGACAGGCCAATGGCGAATATCGACGGCGTGCCCAGCGCGTTGTGAATATCCAGCAAGGTGATGTCGCTCAAGGGTTTGCCCAGCGTCCAACCGCCCTGATGGCCTTTTTCCGAGCGCACATAGCCCTTTTCCTTGAGCAACCCCAAGGTGCGTCGCACCACCACCGGGTTGGTGCCGAGCATCTGCGCGATGGTTTCCGAGGTGGCGCGCTCTTCATGGCGGCCCATATGGATCAGCACATGCAGCATGCGCGAGAGGCGGGTGTCGTTTCTCATCAAATAATCCCCAGTCGAGTCGGCGCAAAGTATCGTTCGTAACCTGAAAAGTTGCGAGACGCTTGACGCGGTATTTTTACGTAACTTATGGTGTGTCGTGAAAGCGCACGGATAACCCTGTGCGCAACACACGAGGTCACGTTCATGGTGCACGACGTCATTATTGTGGGCGGCAGCTATGCCGGCCTGTCCGCGGGCCTGCAATTGGCGCGAGCGCGGCGCAAGGTGTTGATGATCGATGCCGGTCAGCGGCGCAATCGGTTTGCCGCCACCTCCCACGGTTTTCTCGGTCAGGACGGCCAGTCACCCGATGTCATCGCAGCCGAGGGCCGCAGCCAACTGATGGAGTACCCGACGGTAACCTGGGTGCAGGACAGCGTGTTGACGGCCGTCGCGCAGCAGGGCGGTTTCAGTGTGCGCACCCAGTGCAATGGCGAGTTCAAGGCCAAACGCCTGATCCTCGCCACCGGCGTGGTCGACGAGCTACCCACCCTCGAAGGCCTGCAGGAACGCTGGGGCACACGCGTGTTTCATTGCCCTTACTGCCACGGTTATGAACTCGATCAAGGCCGCATCGGCGTATTGGCCACCTCGGCATTGGCGATGCATCACGCGCTGATGTTGCCGGATTGGGGCGCCACCACCTTGTTCACCAACGGCGTATTCACCCCGGATGCCGAGCAACAGGCGCAGCTGGATCGACGTGGCGTGACGGTGGAGCGCGCACAGGTTGCGCGCATCAGCGGCGAACGCGCCGATGTGGAACTGGCAGACGGGCGGGTCATTGCGCTGGACGGCCTGTTCACCCAGTCGCGTACTCGAATCAGCCCGTTAGCCGAGCACCTGGCCTGCGAGTTGGTCGACGGCCCGACCGGGGCTTATGTGCACACCAACGACATGCGCCAGACCTCGGTGGCCGGCGTCTTCGCCTGTGGTGATATCGCCCTGGCGGGCGGCTCCGTGGCGCTGGCGGTGGGCGAGGGCGTACGCGCCGGCGTCGGCGCGCACTTCTCGTTGATCAACGGGTGAGGTAGGCCGGGCTGTCGGTGGACAGCGGCGCGCGCAGTGAATATCAACTGACCGACAAAGGACGCGCGCTGATGCCGGTGCTCGTCACGTTGGCCCAAGGGGGTGAAGTGCGCACCGAGCCTGAGCATGTCGAAGCGCTAGGCGTTGACGACATCGTCACGCAGGTGAGCTAGGCGGGTTGGCCATCCACCAGTTGCTGGAACAGTGGCGTCAGCAAGTCGATCAACACCTGCGGGTCGGCCTTGGCCAGCGGCGACAGCTCGAGCATCTGGCGCATCACCTGAACGCCTGACACCAGCGCCAGCATCAACGCTGCACGCTCCTGGTGATGCGCGCCCTTGAGCGTGGCGGCCAGGGTTGCCTGGTGGCCATTTTCCAGGTGCTCGCGGCCAATCGTGGCGGCGCGTTTGTTCGACGCCGATTGCAGCATGATCAGGAAACCTTCCAGCGGCGTGCTGCCGGCTTCGGTGATGCTGACCAGCGCGGTCGCCAGGGTACGACCGAAATTTGCCGAGCTCAGGTTGTCTTGCGTCAGGGTAAACGGGCTGGCCAGCGCCTGGGCGATCACCTCGGCAAACAGCTGCTCCTTGGAGGCGAAGTAGCGGTTGACGAGCATCACGGTGACCCGCGCGCCGGCGGCGATGTCACCCAGCCCGGTGCCATCGTAGCCGGATAGGGCAAACGCTTTGCGCGCAGACAACACAATGGCTTCGCGGGTGACGGCGGCATCGCGCCGGCGGGGAATGGGGTTGGGCATTAGCGTCCTGATGGCGGGTCATTGTGGGCGCGCATTCCGCGCGCGCCGACAGGGTACAGGGTCTATTTGCTGTCGAGGAAGCCCAACAGTGCGGCATTGCACAAACCCGGGCCCTGCACCGCGGTTAATGGATCAATGCATCCAAGGCTCAGGGGCATTTTGTTCAATACCGCGTTCAGTGGGTCGTTTACCGTGGTGCCATCTTCGCTTGGCATAACAAAAAGGAACCGCAATGAGCTTGATCCTCTCCATGGCCGCCTTCGCCCTGGCCACCTCTATCACGCCGGGCCCCGTGAATGTGGTCGCGCTCAGCTCCGGCGCGCGCTTCGGCTTTGCCGCCAGCCAGAAACACGTGTTCGGCGCCGCCGTCGGCTTCACGCTGCTGCTGGTGCTGATCGGCCTGGGCCTGCATGAAGTGCTGGTGCGCTGGCCGATCCTGACCCAGTTGATCCAGTGGGGCGGTGTCGCGTTTTTGCTGTACATGGCCTGGAAGCTGGCGGTGGACGATGGCCGGCTCGACGCCGACGGCACCGCCACCGCGCCGTCGATGCTTTACGGCGCGATCATGCAATGGCTCAACCCCAAAGCCTGGCTGGCCTGTGTGGCAGGGATGGGGTTGTTTGTGGCGGACGGCGACGCGGGCCAAGTGTGGCTGTTTGCGGCGCTCTACCTGGTGATCTGCTACCTGTCGGTGGCGTGCTGGGCATACGCCGGTACGTTCTTGCGACGCTACCTGAGCAACCCGCAAGGCGTACGCCTGTTCAACCGCTCAATGGCCGCGTTGCTGGTGGCCAGTGTGGGTTATTTGCTGATGGCTTGAGCAAGTCGCGGTACTGCCCCGGCGTAGCAGCGAAATGCTGTTTGAACGCGCGCTGAAAATGCGCCTGGTCGGCAAACCCTGCCGCCAGCGCCACGTCAGCGATCAGCTCGCCGTTGCGCAATTGCGTCCGGGCAAACTGGATACGCCGGTTGACCAGAAAGGCATGCGGCGTCAGCCCGTAATACTGTTTGAACGCACGGATCAGATACGACGGCGACAGCTCGGCCGCCAGGCAAATCTCTTCGAGCTTCAACGCCTCGGTGCAGTGCGCGCGGATGTACTCGGCGGCGCGCTCCAGCTTGTGGTTGATCTCCCGCACCGGCGTCAACGAAGGGTTCAAACGCTGTTGCACCTCGGTGAAAAAACTCACCAGCGCGCTCTGTTTTTGCAGCAGTTCGGCGTGTTCATCCAACAGCATTGCGTACAGCTCGATCAAACCGTTGAACAGCACCGGGTCGCGGGTGTGGGGCGTGTTGAACGGCCGATAGCCCTGATCGGTACTGAAACCCAGCTGGTATTGCAGGTCGGTCAGCCAAGGCGTGTCGAGGTAAATCATGTGATACGACCAAGGCTGGTCGTAGATCGGATTGCACGCATGCACATCGCCGGGGTTCATCAACACCACCGTGCCGGCGCTGATTTCAAACGTCTGCGCGCCGTAGTGGTAATAACTGCGCCCGGTGGTAATCGCACCGATGGAAAAATGCTCGTGGGCGTGACGGGTATAAGTGACCTTGCGCCCGTCGGCGATGGTCCGCGCTTCGATGAACGGCAAACGCTCATCACGCCAGAAGCGCGGCGCTTGCGCGGGGTCAGCAGAGGTGTTCAGCGACATGGCGGTGGCTCCATCCCTTGAGGAACGAAGGGCGATCATTACACAGACCGCCAGGGCCGTCAGCCTGGAAGTCCCATTGGCGTATGGAATACGCCGGCCGAGGTCCATTTATGCTAAAACCCTGCTCACGCCGTTTTCAGCCCTAGAGCCGCACATGACATCGTCTTCGCCCATCCAGATTCGCGCTGCCAGCCCCCAGGATGCCTTATGCATCGGCGTGCTGGGCATGCAGGTATTTCTCGACACCTACGCGACCGAAGGCATTCGCAGCGCCATCGCCACCGAAGCGCTGCAAGCCTTTGCGCCGGCTACCATCTCGCGGCTGATGACCGAACCCGGCTGCGCCCTGGTGGTGGCAGAAACCAACGGCCACCTCGTCGGTTTTGCTCAAGTCAAACTGCGCGCCGAGCACGCAATGCTTCCATCCTCCAACGTTGCCGAGCTACAACGCCTGTACATCCAGGAGCGCTTTACCGGCCGGGGTATCGGCTATCAACTGCTGCAAGCGGCCGAGCAACACGCGGCGCTGGCCGGGGCTTCACTGCTGTGGGCCACGGTGTGGGTCGGCAATGAACGGGCACTGGGTTTTTACCCGCGGCGCGGCTACGAACTGCTGGGCTCGCCGACCTATACGTTCCAGGGGGAAACCCACGAGAACCGGTTGTTTGGTAAAGCCCTGAGCGCAGGCGGGTGAATGATGAGCGAGGCTGAAGCCGCCTTTGGTGTAACCGTCGCCTACCTCAGGGGTGCCCTGGACATCGGCGTTATCGATGTGGCTGCGGTGATTCAATGGGCGGATGCGACATTGGCGACACTGCAGCACCCTCCCTATGCGCTGATAGAACTCGCGCTCATGACCAGGTCGAGTCGCGAGGCGGTCATGGGCCAGCTCCTGCAAGTCGCCGCGCCGGCCATGACCGAAGACGAAATGCTGCCTTATGTGCTGTCGGTTGCGCACAGCCGACTTCTCCGCGACCCCGCCTTCGGGCGACGCCTGGCCGAGGGCATCTATCGCCTATGGGTCCGGTCAGGCTACGACTTACCCGGCCCCCTGCAGGCGTGCGGGTATTTTGATGACGCGTATAGCCTGGCGGATAGCGGGGTGCATGGGCATGCCGAAGCCATCGACCGCGAGCTACTCGAATTTACGCAACACTTTGCCGGCCTCGACTGGCAAGCCATCAAAGCGCCTTAGACAAAAACACCCGGCTGCTGCCCGCAGGCATGCACGGTACCTCGCCAAACCGCACCCACCCTTGCTTCTGGTAAAACGCCGGTGCCTGAAAACTGAGGGTGTACAGCACCGCACTCAAGCAACCCCGGCGCCGGGCTTCGTCTTCGAAGGCTTGCAGCAATTGGCTGCCCAGGCCCAAGCCGCGCAGGACATCGGGCAAGTGGAACAGGTCGAGGAAGGCCGTGCCCAGAGAGGTTTTGCCGGTGATGCCGCCGAGGATCTGCCGGGTGTCCGGATCTCTGACCAGCACCGTCAGTGGCTGGCGGTCGTTGGCACCGGCGATGGCTTCATTGAACGCGGCGAGACCGTTGCCGAGCAGGCGCTCAGCGTCGGGGTTGGGTTGGTCGCTGATTTCAATACGCAAAGCAGTCATCACCGCAAACTCCCTTGGTTAGAGCGCCATCACCATCTCATGCCACGCCATCCCGCCATGGTCAGAAGGCGAAGGCTGCACATAGCTGTAACCCATGCGCGTGTACAACGGCACATGCTGCTCCTTGCACATCAAGTGAATCGTCTGCTTGCCCATGGCCTGCATGCGCTGCACAAACTCGGTCATCAACCGCTTGGAATAGCCCTTGCCCTGCTGCGCCGGGTCAACCACCACCGACATGATCACCACATTCGGCGCCTCGCCCGAATGCCCCACCAACTCCTTGAACGCCTCGTCCGACATCACCACCTGATGGGCGCAGCCAGAGTTGATAAACCCCACCACCTCGCCATCCGCCTCCAGAATCAAAAAGCCTTCGGGGTACTGCGCAATGCGCGTAGCGATTTTCTCCAGGGTCGCGGCCTCATCGCCTTCGTAAGCGCTGATTTCGATTTCAAAGCAGCGCGCGGCATCGGCGGGGAGGGCGTTACGGAAGGTGAGGGCGGGCATGGGTATTTCCTGGGACGTTAAGCGAAAGGCCACATCATAAAGAAACATCAACTGCCTGACACGGATTGTGGCGAGCGGGCTTGCCCCGCGTTGGGCTGCGAAGCAGCCCCAGTCAAAACAAACGCGGTACGCCAGGCAAATTGAGGGACTGGTTTCGGGGCTGCTGCGCAACCCAACGCGGGGCAAGCCCGCTCACCACAAAAAAAGGTGGGCTTGAACCGACCGCCGAAAACCAGAAAACCCGCCGAAGCGGGTTTTCTCACAACTCACCTCTCGTCAAGCCACAGCAGGCACATCAAACCCGCGCTTCTCAATCACCGAAAACACATCTGCCACATCCTGCACCATGATCCTGGCGGTATTGGCGACGGTATTGATGTCGTGCTCGGCATAGTCGGACACATTGGAGCAGGCCATCAGGTGCAGGTAGGCGAGGGCGGCGTTGAGTCGTTCGCTGGCGCAAGCGTGGAGCTCGCTGAGCGGGGCGTCGCTGTCGATGAGGAGGACAGGGTATTCGGTTGCGGTTTGGGACATGGGGGTGAAGCGGCGGGGCGGGTGTTGAGTTGTCATGGTAATAGTCCTTAAAAAAGAAAAATTGCCACCTTATGCTGCGAAACAAATGGGTGGCAGCTGTGCGCGGGTTCGCAGACCGGGGGACTATTACCATAACCCGGCAGACCCGAAGGCCTCCCACGCACAACCGCCATAAAACGAGAGGCAGACGTGAATCGACTGCGTCGGGTTTGACGGTACTGGTAATAGTTTTAGGGCTGCGAAACCCTGTCGCTGACCTGGGTCGACGACGGGCCGAACTATAATGCGCCACTGGTTAGGGCGCAACCCGGAGGATATGTCGCACCTGAGCCACCAATTTCACCCATCCATCATTTAGGAGGTCTTGGCTGGATCACGAGCGTGCTCATCCATTTGTGTTCTATTTGGCCCGTCGTTTTCTTCGAAGTTTGTCAGCAAGATTGCGCACATTATTAGCGGAACTGGCTGGTTGACTCCTAGCACAATCGGGCGCAAATAGCCGAGGATTCGTCAACGTTAACGGCCGCAAACGGCCAGAAGCGGCTGTCAAGTCATTACTGATGGGGAATAGCCTTGACATAATTTTTCTTAATAACTGGAATAAATCTCACGATGACATCGTGAAATTTACATGTGTTGCGCAAGTGCTCATGCATCAGTTTTAACTCATATTGAGCCATGAGTGGTATGTCAGTTTTAATAGGAGTGACAGAGCGTTGATCATATAGCAACCACAGGCAAACTACATAGTCTTTGCCATGTATGTCCGCTATGTCTGATTTTATGTAATCTAAATATTCTGCCTTTTTTGTGCTGGTGGACAAGCCTATATGGTCCCTAATCTCGCCCAGGAAGAATTGATCGTTAATGAAAGCATGAGAATAGAATTGAGCTTGTGAAAATAGATAATTTGTTGAAGAGGAGTTCTTGTACGGTTTGCAATGAATGATCCGAACCTTTCTCTCGTTGGTAAGATCTAGCACGTCACAAAATTCTTTATCTTTACGGCCTGAGCCGATTTGAAGCTTTGCTTGATCAAACAGTACGCATGAGGGGCGTATTTCACAAATTTTCTTGTTAAATATGCTCTCTCTATTCTGCATTTTTAAGTCATCACTGATATCTATCCCCCTATAAATTTCCTCGCAAACCTCTTCGTGGAGCGTATTTTTAGTGAAATTAGTTATTTCGGTATAGAAATCACTGTCTACCTCCAGCCATTTCCCGTCGCTTAATACAAAGTATTTACTTCCTAGGCTAAGCTCAAAAGACAGACAGTTATACAGGGGCCATTTTTTATACCCTAGCACCTGGTCTTCCTCATACGAATACGCATAAATATATTTTGATTTAAGTTTTGCAGATGTTATTTTTTCAGGTACCAAGTGTTCGAATATTTGACAGATATCTAAATATGCATAAGTTCTATCACTAGATTTTTTATGGTTTGAATATGCGAACCCATAGTCTGGATCAATCAGAACCTCTGGTATTCCAAGACTGATGTTGCTCGTATTTTTTAAACGGAGCTGAGTGACTAAAATCTCGTCTAGCGTATTGCTTTCTGACTCCGTTGCCTCGTCAAAATGCTTGTAGTTTGGAAATAATTTAGCGTACTCTTTACTTGCATAAGCTAGTAAGAAGTTTTCACAATAGTCAACGAGTACCTGCCAGCTCAATTTTTCTTTTCCAATAATTTTTATTGTTAAATTGTTTCGACCTTGAAGGGTTATATTTTTGTGATCTTTCATGTGGGCTGAAATGTATCGCAAATCTTCCGCTTCACTGAGGCCAAAAGCAAAAGAGTCAATTGGCTTATTCACCTGCCTGTCAATATGAGTTGGTGTTATTGCGTGACTCTCACTTTTTGTCTGGCGTATTTCTTCGTTGCCACACATATTCATCGCTGTTTTTATACCGAAATCCGCTTCAAAAGCATCGCGATCAAGATAGCTTACGGCACTCCGACCAAAGGTTGCAGCAAAAATCCTACCATTCACTGTTAAAAATAAAATCCCATTTGGACTCTTGCTTTTTGAACTAAAGAGTGGCGCTTCGTCTGTAGGAAGTTTTTCGTTTATGAAGTTTAGCCATGGTGGGTTTGATTTTATGGTTGAGCTTTCAAAGTATATAAATTGACAATCTGTTTCATTGATTGAGAATCTAAATTTTCTTGCTGACAAGTTTTTTAAAACGTCTTTTTTTTGATCAAATATGGAATCGACTTTTTTATTTTCTCTTGCGAGAAAAAATGATATTTGTGCGATTTCAACTCCCTGTTCGGTCATGGCGCTTCCTCGGGTTAGTCAAGCAGCACTCAATAGCTAAGCATTATTATCTCTTATGTCAATAAATAGCCCTTGGCTCTATGGGCATGTCGAAAATTTCCTCTGGACAGGAAACTGAATCCAAATTTCACCCTGCGCTTCTGGCGCGATTAGCGACCATGCCCTTGGTTAGCCATCCTCGTCCTTCCATACGTAAAAACGGGGTCATAAAAACGGGGTCAGACCACCTTTTATACTCATCCATTTGCGTTCTATTTGGTCAGTCGTTTTCTTCGACGTTTATCAGCAAGATTGCGCACATTATTGGCGGAACTGGCTGGTTAACTCCTGGCACAATCGGGCGCAAATAGCCGAGGATTCGTCAATGTTAACGGCCGCAAACGGCCAGAAGCGGTCACTCCGCATCACATCCTCGGCCTGAAAGCCTGGATAGCCGAGTTGACCGTTCACGATGCAGTGCAGCAGCATGTGATCAATCATTAAGTGCTTCCAGGAAACCTATGCATAGCCCTGTAGATCTTCATGAGTTGTTGGCGCACGTCAGAGATGAACCGTCGTTCATACGATTTATCGAAGCCCTCGGTGTAGATTTCGCCAGCGGGCGTTTAATTGAAAGGACATCGCCTTCATCGGCCTATGGGCCAAGTGCTCTAGGCTGGGAAAATGTGTCCGTTGACGCGTTTTTCGATGCGGCAGCTTCGTGGGCAGACGCCAGTTCACGACTTGCCCAAGAGGATAGGTCGATACCCAATGTTTGGCATCGCTGTGCGGCCATTTTGCTGGCTGGGAAGTATTATGAGTGACACGGGTACGACATCCGCAACGTGGAAGGGAACCGTGGACGGGAGGTTGCCAAAGAACCAACGCAATAAGCTTTTGGTTGAAGCCGAAGCCTACGGTTTAACATTGAATGATCTTGCTGCCACCTGCGAGGAATTCGGCGTGGCCCCCCGCAATCTGCTGAACGAGCTATCCATAGCGGTTGCTGAAGGCTACTTGGCAGGGGCTTTGACTTACGAGTTCTGCGATGGCGTTATGAACGGGCTCATCGCTGCCATCGTTGATGTGGGCATGACCAATGACATGCCGCAGCCTGCTTTCTCGCTTTATCAGGCCTTTGATCAGGGGGAGTGGGGGCGCCATCGGCGAAAAGGGGACAGATTTATTTTTCTATCACTGTCCGCTTTTGGCCGCAAGCTGCCAATCGCGAACGGCAGCCATCACCAAAACCGAACCTTGCCCCCACTTGCTAAGAGAACGGGATCAGTAGTCAGCCCTAGTAACCAATGGCTTTTAATTCAACACGCCTATCGCCCCGCCCAAGGTGCTGATTATCCTATCGATGACCCGGGACGGTCTCATGTCGAACCAATACCAGCCGAAATTCAATGCCCGAACACGCTCAACTCGTCCAAGCGTGCTCACAAACTGCACAGGCATCCACTCGCTCACACTGCTAATCTGCGGCCTTTACACTTGTCACGTGAGTCGCAAAAAGGACGGTTTACATCGCCATGGACATTCAACTTATCAAGCAACGCCTGGCTCGGCCTGCGGTGAAGTTCGTTGCTGGCGGCTTTCGTCCCTCTGGCACCGATGAAGAAAGCTGGCTGGGTAATGTCTTTCTGTTCCGACCTGATGAAGGCGTGCCGACCAATCAGGCGGGGCAGCCATTGCTTCCCTATGCGCAATTTTTTCTGCCCGCCATGCCCTTCAGCAGCCCCCTGCTGGAAAGGGTTCGTGTGTTGACGGTGTTTATGTCTAATCCGCTTCCCGAGCCCTTTGAGCCGATGGGGAGCAACTGGGTTATCCGTGAATATGCGGCGGATGATGTGTTGGTTCGCAAGGCGCTGCGGGTGGACGGTTCATTTCTCAAACCCTTCCCACTCAACGCGCAAGCGGTGCTGGAGGACTTTCCACTGTGGGATGGCGGCGGTGTGCCGGCCGACCTTGAGCAAGCCATACTTACGCTGGTACGCGCGGGCGAGGTGCCCAGCTATTACGACCTGGTCACCCACACCTACGAACACAAGATCGGCGGTTACCCCTCGTTCTGCCAGCCGGGTGTTGATCCGGGTGAAGGCTTCGAGTTTGTGTTCCAGATTTCGTCCGACGCAAAGATCAATTTGAACGTCGTCCACAGTGGGAGCCTGATGTTCTGGAAGCACATCGAAACCGGTGAATGGGCACTTTATTATGATTTTTACTAAGGTTTTGCGAGCCCTCGATGACTGACTACCGTGGATTGATTCTTGACGACACCCGCGAAGGCGCCTCCGAGCAGGCCATCTCGCACCTGGAGGCGCTGCTCGGTGCGCGCCTGCCGGACGATTACCGGCAGTTTCTCAAGGTGTGCAACGGCGGCACCGTGGATTACGACGTGCTGGCCACTATGAGTAATGGCGATAAGGAGTTGCTGAGCTTTTCGCTGTATGGGCTGCAGCCCGGCGAAGGCTATGAATCCAACCCTTATGAACTGGAGCAACTGCGCAAGCAACCTGGCTTCCCGGCTACGGGGGTGTTGCCGATCGGCCGCGATGGCGGTGCGAGCCTGTTGCTGCTTGACCTGCGCGAGGGGCGTCAGGAGGTGGGCGCGATGGTCGCGGGTTTACCCGCATGGACGGGGCGCCGCCAGCAAGGCGATGAGTACGTGGTGTTGGCGGACGGCTTCAATGCCTACCTGGACATGCTGCACCTGTCGCAGGAACGGATTGCCGAGCATATCAATCACTTCGTCATCAGCGCGGATACGATCGAGGCGACATTGGCGTGGCTGGATCAAGGCAGCCCGGGTTGGCGCGAGCGCTATCGGGACGTCTGGAATGCACGGGTTGTGGACAGGCCGATCTGATACAGGCATGCGGGCGCTTGGAATCCTCTATCAAGGCGCTGCGCATGGAGCTTCTTGAAGAAAGTTTTTCAGCGCGGCCTGATGATTGCCGGTATCGAACAGGGCAAATGGAAGTGCTGTGATGGGTGAAAATGCTCGTCGAGCTTATTGAACAGGTTTATTACCTGCAGATGCCCTGATGGTTGATGAGTGTGAAGTCAAACTTGAACAGTTCGGGCGCGGGTCACACCCTGAACGCACGGGGTTGCTATCGAGCGCCAACACTACCGAACGGGCCAACTATTTTTCTGGCCATCACGGACATCTATAACAGTGAGACGGTATGAATAATCAACTCGCCATTTTGATCAGCGACTACCAGGCAAGTGTCGGCGTCGCGGTGGCCATGATGCAGCGGTCTGGCATCCCGCTGCCCACGACGAATATGGATTGGGTGGTAAATAACATTCCTCAGCACGGCGAGCTTGAAGGCGGCATTCGTTACTTCAAGCACGGCTACGGCTGCGCGGTCAGCCTCCCCACCGGTACGGTGGACTTCGACTTTGGGGCTCACGGTGAGATCGATGGTTTCGACGTGTGGCGACTTGCTGATTTTGCCGGCGACAAGTTGTCGGCGTACGGTTTTGCTGATGAGGATGCACTCAAAACGTGCTTTGAAGCAGAGGTGGCGGCCGGTGCCCTTATGTATTGCGGGTACATCCTTTACTACTTGGCGGATGCCACCTGACAACTCATGCCGACACAGTCCATTTTAAGTTCTCAGATAAAGCGTCGCAGACTTCACCTGGCCTGCCGCGTGTCGTTCTACGCCGCTCATAACCTTGCAGTGCGATGGTCAGCTTCAGTTAAAGGCAACTGGGCGGGCAAATACGTTCAATGCCCACCCACGTCATGCCTCACAGAACGACTGATTGATCAGAGGACAACAGCTTCCTGACTTCGGCAATGATCAAATCGATATTGAAGGGCTTTGGCAACACAACATCAAACAAGTCCGATCGCTGCATGCCAATGTGCGCCTGAGCGCCGCTCATCAAAATGATCGGTAAATGATTAGCTGAAGGAAGGGCGCGGACAGCGGTGGCGAACTCCTGGCCGTCCATCACCGGCATCATGAAGTCGGTAATGATCAGGGCAGGGCGTTCTCTGTCCAGCACCTCGAGTGCTTTTCGGCCGTTGCTGGCCGTTACCACCATGAACCCCTCATCCTCCAGCGCGAAGCTGAGAATATCAGCGATCAAATACTCGTCGTCGACGACCAGAATGGTGGTCATGTTAGTTCAACCCACTCGAAAGCTTAAGAAATTGAACCAGGTGATGACTCAGTGATAACTGAAGGTTCATGTCTTGAAGCCTTTCTCAGAAAAACATTTTGATCTTGGATGACGACCTCAAATCGCGAGGGGTCATAAGCGCTATCTCGTACCTTAAGAATGGATAACGTCCTGCTTAGTTCAGCCCGATTCTCAGAGAACCGCATCAGCATCAGGTTATCGACGATGCTGGACAGGTCAGAGCTCGGTGCGCTGATCTCGGAGCCAAACAGATCGCGCATTTCCCAGGATGCAAATACCGTCACGCCCCTGGACCGCAGCTCGTTCATCAGGGCGCTGAAGAAGTCAGTAATCCGCGCCGGATTTGTCGAGACTCGCGTCATGCCACTGAGGCTATCGATGAACAGGCGCTTGATGCCCTTTTCCTCAACGATGCTCAGCAGTCGTGCGCCCAGCCCATCCAGCAGGCCTTCGGTGGTTGGCTGCCAGGCAATGCTCAGCGCGCCACTGTCTTCCATGGCTTTGATATCGATACCCAGTGATTGGCCCTTGAGCCGCAACCGTTGTGGGCTCTCGTAAAAGCCAAAATGCAGCCCTGGCATATCCACCGTCGACTCGGACAGAAACTTCAGACCCAGCGTCGTTTTACCAATCCCGGAGGGCCCTATGACAAGAGACACACTGGAACTGTAAAGGCCTCCGCCCAAGATGCCATCCAGTGAATCAACGCCACTGGCGATGCGCGTCATGTCGGCGCTGTCGGGGGCGGACGGGTGGCTGTAAAGACTTTCGAGGCGGGGATAAACCACCAAGCCATGCTCGGTAATTTCGCACTCATGAAGACCGGTCATTGCTCCGCTGCCACGGGTTTTACGCAGGTGGATACGACGCGCCGAGCGAGTGCCATACAGCTCTTCGCCCATCTCGATGACGCCATCCACCATGGTGTGCTCAGGGCTTCCGTCATCAAGTCGGGAGCTGGTCAGAAACAGCACCGTGCAACCGGCGAAGGCGGCGTGCCCTTGCAATTCTGAAATGAATTTTTTGGTGTCTATGGGCGAGTCGGCTTTAGAGCGCGCGTTGAGCAGCCCGTCTACTACCATCACCGTGGCTTTTTGGCGGCTTATCTCACGCCGAAGCAGCTTGACGACTTCATCCAGACCGTCGTTTTCCAGCGTGTCGAAGGCGCTGACAAATTGAATTTCGGCACCGACTTTGGATGAATCAAAAAAGCTCAACGTAGAAAGAAATTGAAAAAGACGGTCATGTGACTCTGCCAGCAGCGTGGCGACCAGAACCCGGCCCCCATTGTTCGCGTGATGGAACCCAAGCTGATTGGCAAGGATCGTTTTTCCAGACCCTGGGCGTCCTTGAATAATATATGAAGCACCCTCGACCAATCCGCCCTTGAGCAGAGCATCGAGCCCTTCTATTCCGCTTTGAAGGCGTTTTAGCTTTTCCACAATGCGACCCTGATCCGAAAAACAATCTGTTTAAACCAAGCTGATGGAGGGAATGCTACTCCATTTCGGCTCGGGAGCCATTAGGGTTAAATGGAAAGTTGTCGCGCCAGTCGCCGTTGTTATGTCGAAAGAACCCCTCACGAGTGGCAACTTATGGCCCAAAGCAGACTAAGCAGCGCGCTCCGTTTCAGCGGCGTTGCCAGACTGAACCATCCATCGGATCGAACTAAGGTCATCGTTGGCCACCATCCCTCAACGGGCTGATCAAACGCCACCCAAGCGCGCTTGCACAGCCTTCATTCCTGCAGCCCCAGCCCAAACGAAAAAACCACCCATACCGCAGCCGCAAAGCCACGATAGGGATGGTCCATTCAGTGCTCTAAAATACTTCAGCCTTTTACCTCAAACCCCTCCCACCAACTTGCCCCCCTCCATGCGTCGCTTATACGCACTGTCGCGACTCGCCAACCAAAAATACAACGGCGACGTCACCACCAACCCCACCACCCAGGACAAATCCGCGCCATTGATGTGTGCGGAAATCGGCCCTACATACAGCGGCGTATTCATAAACGGAATCTGCACTGCAATCCCGATGGCATACGCCAGCAGCGCCTGTGGGTTGTACTTGCCGTAAATCCCGCCATCCACGCGGAAGATCGAGGCGATGTCGTACTTGCCTTTGTGAATCGCATAGAAGTCGATCAGGTTGATCGCCGTCCACGGCACCAGTACCACCAGCAACACCAGCACCATGTCGACAAAGTGGCCGATGAAGTCTTTGGAGGCGAACACCGCCGCCATCGCGCAGGCAGCGAGGACAAGAATCGAGATCACCGCACGGCTTTTGGCGGTAGGAATCCAGCGATACGCAAAGGTCTGCACCAAGGTGATGATCGACAGCACCGCGCCGTAGAGGTTAAGGGCGTTGTGGCTGATCACGCTGAGCAAAAACAGCACCAGCATCAGTGGGCCGATGGCGCCGGTGGCGAGTTTGACGGCGTCCATGGTGTCCATGCCAACCGGGGTGGCGAGCACGGCGACGGCGCCGAAGATGAAGGCCAGGCTGGAGCCAAGGGCAGAGCCCAGGTAGGTGGTCCAGAAGGTGGACGCCACGGGGACGTCGGCCGGCAGGTAGCGGGAGTAGTCCGACACGTAGGGTGCGAAGGCGATTTGCCAAAGCGCCGCGAGGGACACGGTGGCCAGCCAGCCGGAAATGTTGAAGCTGCCACGGGTCAGAAAGTCCGTGGTCTGCACGTGGGTGAAGATGTAGCCGAAACCCAGCACGATGCCGGCGCCGAGCACCCAGGTGCCGATGCGATTGAGCACGTGGATGAAGCGGTAGCCGATGATGCCGATGATCCCGGAACCGATGGCGCCGATGACGATGCCGACCGGCACGGGCACGCTGTCGACCACGCCGTGCAGGGATTTACCGGCCAGCACGATGTTGGAGGCGAAGAAGCCGATGTACATGACGCCGGCGATCACCACCACCAGCAGTGCGCCGAGGGAGCCGAACTGGGCGCGGCTCTGGATCATTTGCGGGATGCCCATCTGCGGGCCTTGGGCTGAGTGCAACGCCATCAGCACGCCGCCGACCAAGTGGCCGACGAGGATGGCGACGATGCCCCACACCAGGTTCAAGTGGAACAGTTGCACACCCAACGCGCCGGTGACGATGGGCAACGGCGCGATGTTGCCGCCGAACCACAGGGTGAACAGGTCTCTTACCTTTCCATGGCGATCTTCCGGAGGCACGTATCCAATCGTGTGTTTTTCGATAAGCGGGGCGCAGGATGCTGCAGTGGTAACCATGACGAGCTCCAAGGCAAGGTGAGTACGTTGACGTACTTCGCTGTGCGACGCGTGGGCGACGCTTTGTTGTTGGAGTGATCATCTGCAATGGGCGCAGGGAGGTAAATTAGTAAGTTTGTTGCTATAGACCTTAAAAAAAGTATCTCGCCGGATTTTTTGCTCGGGTATGTTGCAGGGGCTTGAAGCCGTGCGAAAAAGCCGATTTTTGCGCACTTGTTTGTGGCGAAATCCCACGTTTCTGGAGGTCCCGATGGCTGCCTATAACCTGCGCCAGCTCAGATATTTTGTGACCACGGCCGAGTGCGGCAGCGTCGCCGAGGCCTCGCGCAAGCTGTATATCGCGCAGCCGTCGGTCTCCACCGCGATCAAGCAGCTGGAAGACAGCTTTGGCGTGCAGTTGTTTATTCGCCATCACGCCCAGGGTGTTTCACTCACGCCCAGCGGCGCGCGGTTTTATCGCAAGGCGCTGGAGCTGTTGCGGGTCGCGCATGAGTTCGAGCAGAACGCCTTGGCCGACAATGATGTGGTGGCGGGGCAGATCGATATCGGCTGCTTTGAAACGGTGGCGCCCTTGTATCTGCCGCGTTTGATCGCGGGCTTCAAGGCGCGCTGGCCCGGGGTGGAAATCCGTATGCGTGATGGCGAGCAGCAAGAGCTGGTGCAGGCCCTGACGGCCGGCAGTATCGATGTGGCGATGCTGTTCGAGCATGACCTGGGCGGCACGATTAAAACCACGCCGCTGATGCCGCCGCAACAGCCGTATGCCTTGCTGCCTGCGGATCACCGTTTTGCGCAGCAGGCCAGGGTATCGCTGGCGGACCTGGTGCTGGAGCCCATGATCTTGCTGGATGTGCTGCCCAGCCGTACCTACTTCGTGAGCATCTTTGAAGAGCGCGGGCTGACGCCCAATATCGTGTTCAGCTCGCCGTCGATCGAGATGGTGCGGGGCATGGTGGGCAGGGGGTTCGGGTTTTCGATTCTGGTGACCAAACCCTTTACCGAATACACCTACGATGGCCAGAAGGTGGTGTGTGTGCCGTTGGCGGAGACGGTGACCGGCTCAGGGTTATCGGCAGTCTGGCTGCGTCGCGCGCCGCTGACCAAGCCGGTGCAACTGTTCGTGGACTACTGCCGCGAAGAGCTCGCGCGGTTGCTGGCTTAGCACGGCGACGTTTCTGCGCCCAGGCGCGCCACCAATTGCCCCAGGGTCGGCGCGCCCCGGTGCCCGCCAAACACTTCGCATTTGATCGCCGCGGCAACGCTCGCGGCGCGCACGCGCTCGGCCAGCGTCCAGCCGTGCGCCAGGCCGTACGCATAGGTGCCATGCCAGACATCCCCGGCGTTGAGCGTGTCGATTGCGCGAATGTGGGGTGTCGTGAAGTGCTGCACCGCAGTGCTCGACCCTTCGCGCTGCCAGATCAGCGAGCCGCGTTCGCCCAGGGTGACGCCGATCACCTTGGCCTCGCAGCGCGACGCCAGGGCCAATAACGCCTCTTCGGGCGGGACGTTGCCAGCCAGCAACTGCAAGGCCGGTTCGGAAAACAGCACATGATCTGCCAGGGGGATCAGCGCGTTAAGGTCTTCCACGGCGGCGACATCGGCATCCAGCAGGGTCGGCACGCCCAGCCGCCGGGCGGCGCTGAAGGCTGCGTGAGCCCCTTGCAGCCAGCGCATGTCGGCCATTACCGCCGCCGCGCCCGCGATGTCCTCAAGTGGCAGCCAGGCGGCGTCGGCTTCCAGTGTGGGGTCGATGAACGGCACGACGAGCCGCTCGCCATCACGGTCCACCAGGATGGTCGAGAACGGCGTGCGCCCGCCAGGCACCTGGCGAATCCATGCGGTGCAGACGCTGGACTGGCTCAGGTCCTCGATGAGCATCGTGCCGGTGGCGTCGTCGCCGATACGCGCCCACAGGGCAACCGGGCCACCCAGGCGCGCGATGCTGACCGCGGCGGCGGTGGCCATGCCTGATGCGGCCTGGACCGCCTGGCGGGGGAGAATCTTGGTACCGCGCGACGGGATGTGATCGACGCTGAAAATGGTGTCCCACAGCGCGCAACCCACGCAGATGACACGGTTATCCGCCATGGCGCGGTTCTCCCGGCAGTGCCACCTGCGGGGTATCGAGCGCGCGGATTCGGGCGCGAAAGTGTTCGGTGCCTGCGACGATTTTATCGAGCACGGCGTCCAGGGCCCAATGGCGTTCGCGCACGTCGTAGTCGATCACCCGGCAACGTATGGACGCAAAGGTGCCGATCCGTTGGTGGTAGATTTTCGCCAGGGCCGGGTAGCCCATGCCTTCTGTGGTAGCCGCCAGCACCAGAAAGGTCGCGAGCTCTTGCGCCAGTAGCGGATGTTGTGCGCCATGCAGGCGCAGCCACCGATACAGGTCGGGGTGGAAGTTGGTAAACACGCCATTGAAGCCCGCGGCCCCGGCTTGCATGGCGTCCCAGGCGATCGCCGCATTGGCGTTGAGAATGCGCAGCGACGAGCCCTGCGCCAAGGCAACGCGCCGCTTGACCACTTGCAGGTCGCAGCTCACGTCCTTGAGCATGATGAAGCGCTGGCTGTCGATGCAGGCCTGCAGTTCCTCGTCACTGAGCAAGCGCCGGTAGGGCGCCGGGCACTCGTAGAGGCCCAGGGGCACGTCAGCGGGCAGGCGTTCGAGCAGGGTGTGCAGGTTATCGAGAAACACCTTGCTGCCCTGGCGTTGCGGGTCAAGGTGGTTGGTCACCAGCACCACTGCGTCGGCGCCACTGGCGGCCATCGCATTAAGCTCGTGCACCTGGGTGTCGAGGCAGTCGCTGATATGGCCGGACACCGCCACCGGCACTCGCCCGGCCACTCGCTCAACCACATGCCGGGCAAGTTGGGTGCGCTCGTCGAGGCTGAGCCATTGCATCTCACTGGACTGCGCCACGGCGAACAATGCGTCGCAGCCAAGGCCCAGGTACCACTCGATCAAGCGGTCGACGCCGGGGAAGTCAATGTGGCCAGTCTCGTCAAAGGGCGTGAGCATCACCGGCACGATGCCTTCGATGACAGGTTGGGCAGGGCGGGGCATAGAGGCGTCCTCTGGATGAATGTTCATGGGTGAGCCGCCACGGCGGTGACCGCGCAGGCTGGCGGGGTATCGGGGATGGGGTGGCGTACCAGGAACAGGTACGACAGGGCGCCGATCATGGCGATGGCGGCGCCGGTCAGCAGTGCGGGCACGAACGACCAGGTCTGGGCGATATAGCCGGTCATGATCGGCGCGAGTGCGCCGCCCAGGAAGCCACCGAAGTTCTGGATCGCCCCCAGTGAAGCCACGCGATTGGCTGGCGCGACGGCGGTGGCCAAAGACCAGGCGCACGCCGAGGACGCGTTGGCCAAAAAGATCACCACACAAATGCAGGCCACGGCGATGACATTGCTCTCCACCAGCGCGGCCGGGATGGTGAAGATCACCATGCCCACCATCGCGACGACCATCGCGTTGCGGCGTCCCAGCACCGCCGTCTCGCTGCGTCGGGTGATGCGGTCGGACACCCAGCCAGCGACCAGCGCGCCGATAAATCCGCAGAGGAACGGAATGGCAGCGGCCACGCCGCTCATCTCCAGGCTCATGTGCCGGGCGCTGCGCAGGTAGCCGGGCAGCCAAGTCAGGTAGACCCAGTTCAAGTACACCGAGCCCATGAAGCCGAGCATCATGCCCCAGGTTGTCGCGTGGCAGAACAGTGCGCGCCAGTCAGCAAACGTGACCTTGGGAGTGGTGACGTGGGGTTCATCGCTGTACAGGTAGCGACGCTCCTCTTCGGTGAGCGTGTCCTTGACCGGGTCGCGATAGACCACCAGCCACACCACGGCGACCAACAGCCCGGCGGCGCCGGTGAGGTAGAACGCCCAGCGCCAGTCGAGTGCCGCGATCAGCGCCGAAAGGCACAACGGGGCCAGTGCGATACCCAGCGGCGAGGCTGAGTTGAAGATGCCGGTGGGCGTGCCGCGTGAGCGCAGTGGAAACCAGTTGCTCACCACCCGCGCGGCAGACGGGAATTGCGGCGACTCGCCGATCCCCAGCAGCACGCGGGCGAGCAAGAACCAGCCGAAGCTAGACATCAGGCCGCCAGCCGCCTGGGCCAGGGACCACAGCACCAGGCCGCCGCCCAGCAACCAGCGTGGCCCGATGCGGTCAACCAGGGCGCCGACGGGCAGTTGGCAAAGCGCATAGCTCCAGGAAAAAGCCGAGAGCAGGATGCCCATTTCGCCCAGCGACAGATCAAGGTCGGCGCGCACGAACTCATTGGCAACGGCCAGCGTGCCGCGGTCCAGGTAGTTGATGATGCCGCTGAGCACCAGCAGGCTGAGGGCGAGGGTTTGCTGGCGCCGAATGCGCGGTGGCGCAACCGGGTGTGCAGGTGTCTGACTCATGATGGATGTCTCTTTTTATTGTTTTTGACTGCGTGCGCTGACCCGGCACGTTGGCCCGGCTTCCCGGCTGACGTGGCAGCACATAGCATTATGTAATCGTTTGTCATCCTGACAAAAATCGTCCCTGGGCCCTCGAATCGTTAACGCAGAGTGCCCGATATAAACACTGACGTTTAGAATGTTTATTTTTTGTCTAGCGCTTACATCCTAGGTTTTCAGTTTGCTGGCTGTCAACGATTCATTGACTGTGCCGAGGTGCCCGCTTAGGTTGTGCGTAACGCTTACTTTTTGACATGAAGCCACCTATGCCCGCTGCAACCACCACGCCCCGCGACACGCCTCATGCGCACAGTACCCAGGAACCGGTGCTCGCCGATGTCGCCCGGATCGCCAATGTGTCCACCGCAACCGTTTCGCGCTATTTGAATGAGCCGCAACGTGTCAGTGAGAAAACCCGCGCCAAGGTACGCGCGGCCATCGATCAACTGGACTGGGTTCCCAACGCGGCGGCGCGTTCGTTGGTTTCCAGGCGCTCGTACACCATCGGCGTGATCGTGCCGACCCTGGAGCACGAGAAATTTCACCAGCAGTTGCAGGCGTTCCAGAACCGTTTGGGCGCTCACGGGCTGGCGGTGTTTGTCGCCTGCTCGGCGTATGACCCGGGCGAAGGTTATCGTCAGGCCAGAGGCATGCTGGCGCGTGGCGTCGATGCGCTGGCATTGCTCGGGGATGATTACCCCGATGCGTTATTTGATCAGCTGGATGCCAAAGGCACGCCGTATGTGGTCACCTTTGGCAAGCGCGCCGGTGCTCGGCACCCCTGCGCCGGGTTTGACCATGGGCAGGCTTACGCAATGATTACCCGGCGCCTGCTGGCGCTGGGGCATCAGCGGTTTGGCATCATTTTCCAGTCGGTCACCGACAACGGCCGCATCCAGGCCCGGCTGCAGGCTGTGCACGCCACCCTGGCCGAGCAAGGGCTGGCCCTGCGGCCTCAGCATCAGGCCATTCGCGCCCAGAGCCTGAACGAAGGGCGCGTCGCGTTTGCCCGGGCCAGCCTTCAACACATCATGAGCCAACAACCGGCGCCCACCGCGATCATTTGCGGTAACGACATGCTTGCCATCGGCGCATTGCTGGAAGCCCAGGCGCTGGGCATTGCGGTGCCTGGCCAATTGTCCATTTGCGGGTTCGACGACATCGAGATCGCGGCCCACAGTCGGCCTGCCTTGACCACCGTTCAGGTGCCCGACCGGCAGATCGGCGAAATGGCCGCGCAGTACCTGATTGATCGTCTTGCCGGGCTTGCCTGTGAGGCGCCGCCGATGCTGGAGGTGCAACTCATTGAGCGCGAGTCGACGGGCGCGGCGCCAAGCCAGGATTGAACACACCCTTGAGGGTGAGAGGGGACTTGCTCCCCCTCACCGTTAATGTACGGGTTTGACAGCCTGGCGGCTCAGGCGCGAATCGAGTCCAGCATCCGTTGCAGCATAGCGTCGCAGCCTTGCAACTGCGCCACACTGACAAACTCATCCGGCTTGTGCCCCTGGTCCATGCTCCCGGGCCCACACACCACCGTGGGAATACCCACCGCATCAAACAATCCGCCCTCAGTGCCGAACGCCACGGTGCCGAAATCCCGCGAACCGCTGAACGCTGCGATCAGCTGCGCTGCCTGGCTGCGCTCATCGGTCACCAGCCCCGGATACGCCGACAACTCGGTAAACCGGATCGCACTCTGCGCACTCACCGCCTGCATACGCGGCAGCACCTGCTGCTCGGCGTACGCCCGCAGCGCTGACGCCACGTCGCCTGGGTCCTGCGACGGCAAGGCGCGAATCTCAAAATCAAACCGACAGTCTGCCGGCACGATATTCAGCGCCTTGCCACCCGAAATCACCCCGGTCTGCACCGTGCTGAACGGCGGATCAAACCGCGGGTCCTGCTGCTCGCGTAGTCGCTGGCCTATTCGCCCCAGCTCACCGATCAACTCGGCGGCATGCTCAATCGCATTCACGCCAGACGGCGCATACGCCGAATGGCAGGCCTCGCCATGCACATCACAGCGCATCGCCAATTTGCCCTTGTGGCCGAGCACCGGTTTGAGTTCGGTGGGCTCGCCGATGATGCACAGCATCGGCTTCACCGGCCGCTGCTCCAGCACCGCCAGCAAGGAGCGCACGCCCAGGCAGCCGACTTCCTCGTCATAAGACAGGGCGATATGCACCGGCAGGCGCAAGTCGGCTTCCACCAATGCCGGCACCAGCGCCAGCACACAGGCGATGTACCCCTTCATGTCCGCCGTGCCGCGACCGAACAGCTTGCCGTCGCGCTCGGTCAACTCAAACGCCGGCACGGTCCACGGCTGGCCATCCACCGGCACTACATCGGTGTGCCCCGACAGCACAATGCCCGGCAGTTGCGTGGGGCCGACACTGGCAAACAGGTTGGCCTTGCTGCGCTGCGCGTTGTAGACCAGCTCGCTGGTCACCCCGAATTCGGCCAGGTAGTCGCGCACGAACGTGATCAACTGCAAGTTCGATTCGCGGCTGGTGGTGTCAAAGCCCACCAGCGTCTGCAGCAATTGGCGGCTGGGGCTCATCGCTCGTCCCCGGCCACGCCGTAGCCGGGCGAGCGGTCGGGGGCGAGCGCGCGGTCGATGTAGTCCTGCACTTGTGGGCGGTAGGCGTCCCACAGTTTTTGCAGTTCGCCGATCGGCTGTTCATCGGCCCAGTCCACCCGCAAGTTGATGATCGGCCACGTCAGTTCGCCCACCACCACCAACGCGGCAGAGTGCACCGGGCCGGCTTCGCCACCGGCAGCGATGGCCGCGTGCATGGCGGCCAGCAGGCGGTCGGCGAGTTGGCCTTCGCCTTGCTCGAAGGCCGTGACCATCGCCTCGATCACCGCGCGGTCAGCGAGCATATTGCCCGCCGCCACGCATTGCTCGCCCGCCACCGCGTGGTGCGTGCCGAGGGTTTCGCTGCCGCTGAAATGCACGCTGCGGCCCAGGTGATCAATCGCCGTCAATTGCCGGTACTGGCTGTAGCCGTTGCGGGTCAGGGCCTGGTCGACGGCCTCGGCCGGCGCGAGGCCTTGTTCGAGCAGGTCGAGCACGTCCGGGCCCAGGGCCGGCAGCGTGATGTTCTGGGTCGAGACCGCGCCCACGCCGGGCCGCAGCCACGGGCAACGTGCGCCCACGGCGATACTCGATGAGCTGATGGCGATGCCCAGCTGGCCGGTGTCTGCGCAGCGCGCGACGATTGAAAAGGTCATGTGCGGCTCCTTATTCGGGGATGACGGCGATCACGTCAATTTCCATCAGCCACTGCGGCTGGCCCAGGGCCGACACCACCAACCCGGTGGAAATCGGGAACACGCCTTTGAGCCACTTGCCGACTTCCTGGTACACCGGCTCGCGGTAGCGCGGGTCGATCAGGTAGGTGGTGGTCTTGACGATGTGGCTCAGGTCGGAACCGGCTTCTTCAAGCAGTTGCTTGACGTTGCGCATGGCTTGCTCGGCTTGCGCGCGCGGGTCGCCGAGGCCAACCAGGTTGCCGTCAAAATCAGTGCCCACCTGGCCGCGCACGTACACGGTATTGCCGGCGCGCACGGCCTGGCACAGGTCGTTGTCCAGGCTCTGGTTGGGATAGGTTTCCTTGGTGTTGAACATGCGAATGCGAGTGTGAGTAGGCATCAAAAAACTCCAGAAAAAAGTGATCAGGCGCTGACAGGTGACGGTTGAACAACCGGTGCGGGTTCACGGTACTCAAGGTATTGGCGCTGGATGGCAATGTGGTCGGCCACGTACTTGGCGTCATGCCAAACGCCCCAGATAAACGACGAGCCACGGCGCGATTGCCAAGGCAAACCGAGGAAGTAGATCCCCGATTCGGGGGCCACGCCGCGCTGGTGCTGCGGCTTGCCGGCGGCGTCAAAGGCATCGACCTTCAGCCAGCTGTAATCCACGGCAAAGCCGGTAGCCCAGATGATCGAGGTGATACCGGCCTCTGCCAGGTCCAGTTCCAGGATCGGGTGTTTGATGCATTCGGCGTCGGGGAACACGCGGCGTGCTTCGGGTTCCATCGGCAGGTCGAGGCCATTGCGCTCGATGTAGGCATCCGCCGCATCCAGCAGGGCCAGGTAGTTCTCATCGCCGCGTGCCAGGTTTTCCACCAGGTTCGCCTGGAAGGTGGCGGTGCTGCCGTTGAAAGATTGGGTCAGGCCGACGAGGGTCATGCCTTGCTGGGCCAGCTCGCGAAAATCGATGGTCTTGCCGCCGTGGGCGCCGCTCACCGCAATGGTCACGTGCTCGCGGCCAGGCTTCATCGCGGCTTGATCCCATTCGCCCAACACGCCCAGCCACCAGCAGAAATCGCGGTTGCGGTAGGCCCGCGGCGGGCGGTCGTGAGCGCCGACCGACAGGTACACCTGGCGGCCAGAGCGTTGCAATTCATCGGCGATCTGCACGCCGGACGAGCCGGCACCCACGACCAGCACGGCACCGGCGGGCAGTTGCGCAGGGTTGCGATAGTCGGCGGAATGAATCTGGTGCAGCGCGGTGTCTTTGGGCGCAATCGCTGGAATCACCGGTTTCTGGAACGGTCCGGTGGCGGCGACAACGCGGTTGGCTTCGATCACGCCTTCGCTGGTGTGCACGGTAAAGCCCGGGCGGCCGACATTGCGCACCACAGAGGTCACCTCCACGCCGGTGCGGATCGGCGCGTTGAATTTGCGCGCATAGGCTTCAAAGTAATCGGCCACGCGCTCTTTAGGCGCGAAGCCATCGGCGGCGACGTCATCAAATTCAAGGCCTGGAAAACGGTCATGCCAGGCCGGCCCATTGGCCACCAGAGAATCCCACCGCCCGGTGCGCCAGCGCTCGGCGATGCGGCTGCGCTCCAGCACCAGGTGCGGCACACCGTGCTTGCTCAGGTGCTCGCTCAGGGCCACGCCAGCTTGACCGGCTCCCACGACCAGGGTGTCTGTTTTTGTTATTGCTTGCGTCATGTGTCTGTCCTTGCGTAATGCAGTTGGATTCAGCTTGGGCATGGCGTCAAGGCTAGGGGGAGGGCGATTTTTAATAAAATATTATTAAGCTGGGAACAGAGCATAAATATCGGATGCAGAGCGGTGTGCGTAACCCCACAGATCAAATGTGGGAGCGGGCTTGCCCGCGATTGCAATCTGCCGGGTGATAGCGTCATATCTGACCCAACGCCATCGCGGGCAAGCCCGCTCCCACAAGGTTTATGCCATGCCCGCGCTTCGCGCAATGACCCCTGCCGACTACGACGCCGTCCTCGCCCTCATGCAAAACACCCCTGGCATTTCCCTGCGCGATGCCGACTCCCGCGAGGCCACCGAACGCTACCTGGCGCGCAACCCTGAGATGAGTTTTGTCGCTGAAGCTGACGGCCGGGTGATCGCCTGCGTGATGTGCGGCCATGATGGCCGGCGTGGCTACCTGCAACACCTGCTGGTGCTGCCGGACTATCGCCGCCAAGGCATCGCCCAGGCACTGGTCGAGCGCTGCCTCGATGCGCTGGAGCAACTGGGCATCGGCAAATGCCACCTCGACGTGTTCAAGACCAACACCCATGCCGCCGCGTATTGGCAAGGGCAGGGCTGGACGCTGCGAACGGACATCGACCGTTACTCCTTCACCCGCCCCGGCAACGAAAACGCCTAGAGTTCTGCTGAGTACTTAACGGCCGCCGCCGCGCGCGAGGGCACCTTCAAACTGCGCAGCAGCGACGACACGTGAATGCGCACTGTGAACGGCGAGATCGCCAGGGCTTTGGCGATTTCCTTGTTGGTCTTGCCTTGGGCGATCAGGCGCAGCACTTCTTGCTGGCGCGCGGTGAGGGCGGGGGTGCCCAAGGGCAGCAGGCCGGAGGGCGCGAACTTGACCAGCACTTCGCCGTCGCGAATCGCCAGGAGGGCCTGGCCGATTTCGTCCGGGGTGATGTTCTTGCCGATAAACCCGTCGGCACCCAGCGCCATCACCTGCTCGATCAGCGCCGGGTCATCCACCATCGACACCACGATCAAGGTGGTGCGCCGCAAGTGCTGGCGCAGCTCGGCCAGCTGGCTCATGCAGGTCAGGCCGGGGAAGCGCAGGTCGAGGATCAGTGTGTCGACATCGCTGCTGTCGCGGGTCAAGGCGTGCACCGCGTCCAGGTCGCCGGCCTCTTGCACCACGGCCTCGGGCAGCAGGCGCTGCACGGTGCGCAGCATGCCTTCGCGAAACATCGGGTGGTCGTCGGCTATGATGATTCCGCCAGTCATGGTGTGCGCCTTCCTTGGGCAAGAGAGTGCTGTGACATGCTACTTTAGCACCGCGCCACAGGGACGCTGCTGGCGCGTACCGGACAGATCGATTGCCGCACAAGGACGTCATCCATGAGTCATGAGACCAACTCCGAACTCGATCAGGCCAACCTGCGCATCGTGGTGGCCGCCATCGCGATTGTCTACATCGGCGCGCTGGGGTTCTTTCCCGGTCAGTCGGTGGACACCTACGTGCCGGTGATCCTGTACATCGTCGCGTTCCTGCTGGCCTCCATCGCGCTGCGCCAGGTCATCGCGCGCTGGCCCGGGCATTACCTGGCGCGGCGGGTGCTGGGCATGATCCACGACTACACCGGCACCTCGTTCGGGCTGGTGGTGGGCGGTGAAGCGGCATTGCCGCTGTATGCCGTGATGGTGTGGGTCAACCTGGGCAACGGCATGCGCTACGGCTCGCGCTACCTGGCGATTGCCACAGGGCTGGCGTTGCTCGCGCTGCTGATCGTGTACCGGCTGACGCCCCTGTGGCAGGCGCAACCGTTCATGGTGCTGATGCTGATGATCACCAGCACGGTGATCCCGGTGTACGCGCATATTTTGCTCGAACGCACGCGCAAGGCTTCTGAAGAAGCCATCGCGGCCAACCTGGAAAAATCGCGGTTCCTGGCCCAGGCCAGTCACGACCTGCGCCAGCCGATCCACTCCATCGGTTTGTTCACGGCGTGTTTGCGTGAAGCAAAGCTTGGGCATGACGAACAGCGGTTGGTGGACAATATCGACCGCTCGCTGCTCAACGTGTCGCAGCTGTTCCGTTCGATTCTCGACCTCTACACCCTCGACAACGGCCGGCTGTTGCCCAAATACCAAGTGATTCACCTGGGCGAATTCCTCGCCGACCTGGTGCACCAGCACGCCGAGGCGGCGCACTGGGCCGGCGTGGAACTGCGCCTGCGGCCGTGTGCGTATTGGGTGCAGGTCGACCCCGCGATGTTGGCGACGATGGTGCAAAACCTGCTCTCCAATTGCTTCAAATATGGCGCGCAGCGGCCGGTACTGATCGGCGCGCGCGTTCGCGACGGCGGCGTGTCGGTACAGGTGCATGACCAGGGGCGGGGCATTGCCGATGAGCATCAGGCGAAGGTCTTCGAGGAGTTTTATCGGGTGCGCCAACTGCGTGACAAGGACGTCGAAGGCGTGGGCCTGGGGCTGTCCATCGTCAAGCGGTTGGGGCAGTTGATGGGCGTGCACGTGAGCCTGCGTTCGCGGCTGGGCCATGGCACCTCCGTGAGCCTGTACGGCCTGGCACTGGCGACGGTGCCGCGCCAACCGGCTGCGCGAGACGACCCGCGCCAGGCCGGCTTGCTGACGGGTCTGAAAGTCTGTCTGGTGGAAGATGACCACAACGTGCTGTTGGCCACCCAGGCCTTGCTGGAGCGCTGGGGCTGCGAGGTGCAGGCCGAATCCAGCGGGCAGGGCCTGGTCAGCGACTGCGACATCATCGTCGCCGACTATGACCTGGGCAACCACGCCACCGGCATCGAGTGCATCGATGCCCTGCGCCAGCAACGCGGCTGGGCGGTGCCGGCGCTGATTTTGACCGGGCACGACGTGGAAAAAATCCACGCTGCCCTGCATGACCGCAAGATTGCGATTCTGTCCAAACCGGTGCGGCCTGCAGAGCTACGCGGCACGCTGCGTGACCTCAGCCAGCCAAGCGTCACTGCATGAACGGTGCGGCCTGACCGCCTTTGGCGCCTTTGGGCATGCACCAGGCGCTGGGTTTCATCAGGCCAAAGCTGGCCACGGTGAACAAGCCGCCGCTGGCACCGCTGGGCACGGTGCAGTTGTAATCACCGGACGCGGTACTGGCGATGTAGTAGGTGGTCATGGAGTCATTGCGCACGTTGGAGATACGCTTGACCGGCTCACCGAGGTTGGTTTCCGACAGCGTCTTGAGATGGTCTTCATTGGGCTTGACGTTGCTGCAACCGGCTATGCCGATGATCAGGGCGCCAAGCAGGGTGAGACGGGTAACGGGGGCGTGCAGGTTCATGAGGCTTCTTCCTTGGGATTGTCAGGGTTTTTCCAGCGCGCAAGGCACCCTCGCGCAACAGGCGTGCGGTGCCGGGGGGAGCGTTGGAAGTGCCGTGGAATATAGCGCCGACGGGCAAAGGGGTCGATTAGCACAAGTGTGCTAATGGCACGATGAGGTCATGGACGGAGAGAAGCATGCTGCAGATTAAACGCGCCACCCAAGCGGACGCCCAGGCGGCGTTCGACATTCGCCTGTTGGCCATCCGCAGCCAATGCATCGGCGCTTACAGCCGCGAACAGATGCTGCTGTGGACCCGCGGCCGCGCCGAAGACGGCTACAGCGCGCTGATGGACAAACCGTTTTACCTGGGCTGGGTGAATGGCGAGCCCGTGGTCACCGGGATGCTCGACCCGGATAACCACGAAGTGGGCGCGCTGTTTGTGCTCCCTGAATTCGCCGGACGTGGGTATGGCAAGGCGATGCTTGATCACTTGGAAAACGTTGCGCGGGAATTGGCCATTGAGCACGTGGTGCTGGATTCGACGCTCAACGCGGCGAGCTTCTACAGAGCGTGCGGTTATGTGGGCGACAAACAAGCGGTGTATCACTCGCCGTCGGGGCTGACCCTGGCGTGTATACCGATGACCAAGCGACTGATTGCTGAAGACGCGACTAGCTCCGGTTAACACAGGCAATCCCTTTGGGAGCTGTCGAGCTCCGGCGAGGCTGCGAAAGCGGTGGGTCAGGCAACAACTATTTCAGCAGTGCCGCCGCCTTCGCAGCCTCGCTAAAGCTCGACAGCTCCCACAGGGGATCGGGGGCGGGCTTGAAGGGGGTGTGCGCAGCCGATCAACTGAGGCCTCGGCGGCGTCTGGGTACGGGCGCGCTCCTTGTGGGAGCTGTCGAGCCCCGGCGAGGCTGCGAAAGCGGTGGGTCAGGCAACAATTGTTTCGGCAGTGCCGCCGCCTTCGCAGCCTCGCTAAAGCTCGACAGCTCCCACAGGGGATTGGGGGCGGGCTTGAAGGGGCGTGCGCAGCGGATCAAACGAAGCCTCTGCGGCGTCTGGGCATGGGCGCGGTCCGTGTGGGAGCTGTCGAGCCCCGGCGAGGCTGCGAAAGCGGTGGATCAGGCGACAACTATTTCAGCAGTGCCGCCGCCTTCGCAGCCTCGCTAAAGCTCGACAGCTCCCACAGGGGATTGGGGTCAGGCTTGGAAGGCCGTGCGCAGTCGCTCGATAACCTGCTTAACCGAGTCCCCCTGAACCGCCGGCGGCGTTGGGCTTTCGCCAAACTCGCGCCACACAAACAGCGTCAACTCGGCGCCGTCGGTCAGCGTCTGTGCTGGCGCCTGCGCGCCAAAACCTTTCAGCACGCGGTAGCGCGGGTCCTGCCAAAACGCCTGCTCGACCCAGTCGTACACCGGGATGAAGTGAAAGTGCAGCGGGAAGCCGGGCATGTGCCCATAGCGGCTGATGTACAGCCATTTGGGCTGCAGCTGCGCCTCGATCACCCGTTGGGTTTTAGCCAGCAAGCCACCCAGCTCAGTCAGCGCGGCTTCCGGCATGTCGGCGAGCGAGCCGATTGGCGCTTTGGCACCCAGCATCAGGTAGCCCGGCAGCGTTGACGCCAGGTGATGATTGAGCCGCCAGTGCTCGGTGTCGTGAAGGATGAAAGCGGGGTCGATCGGCATAAGCACGCATCCATGAGAGCCGGGCGGGCAGGATAACAAGCGCGAGCCCCTGTATCCCACAAAAGCCGGCGATCTGTGTCTATCGCTGCGCGTGGCGGGCGGATAGGGTCGAGCCACGTTAACTGACGACCGAGCCCACCATGCAACTGACCGCTGTCCCGTTTGCCATCACCGACTGGTCCACCCTCGAACCCGAACTGCACCCAGGCGTGACCGGCAGTGCCCTGTGGCGCACCTGCCACTTCGGCACCACCCGCGTGCGCATGGTCGAATACACGCCCGGTTACCTGGCCGATCACTGGTGCTGGCGCGGGCATGTGTTGCTGTGTCTGGAAGGGCAATTGCACACGCAATTGGAAGACGGCCGCGAGTTCACCCTGACGGCCGGGATGAGTTACCAGGTGGGCAATGACATGGAAGGGCATCGCTCATTCACCCACACCGGCGCGAAGCTGTTTATCGTGGATTGAGCCTCACCCTTTGCGATACACCCCAGCAGACGCCCGCGCCAGGTCAATAAAGTTCTGCAGCGGCGCCGACGGGTTGAACGCGCGCCGCACCAGGGTCATCGGCGCCAGCAGCTTGGGGCTGGCGTTGCTGATCCGGCAGTACACCACGCTTTCGCGGCGCAGAATCAGGCTATCGGGTGTGTTTGCAGATATAGAGAAAGTGATGAGGGCAGAGCTTTTGGATATGGCGTTGGCGGGGGCTGGCAGGGGCCGGTTGTGGCGAGCGGGCTTGTGTTGCAAGCCGGCTTGTAGTGGCGAGCGGGCTTGCCCCGCGTTGGGGCGCGAAGCGGCCCTGAAACCAGGGCGCCGCGCTTTCACTGATGTACTGTGGTGGATTGACTGGGGCCGCTGCGCAGCCCAACGCGGGGCAAGCCCGCTCGCCACTACAAGCCCGCTCGCTACAAAAATCCCGGCTCGCCACACGGTGGCTTAGTGCATCGTGCTGTGGTCCATACCGTCCAGCCCACGGGCTGGCGCTTTGACTTCAATCGACTGCTTCTCGCCCTTGGCGTTCTCCACCGTCAGGGTCAGCGGCACTTGGTCGCCTTCCTTGATCTGCCCGGTCAGGCCCATCAGCATTACGTGGTAACCGTTGGGGTCGAGCTTGACCGCTTTGCCTGCCGGCAGCGCGACCGAGTCCACCGGGCCCATGCGCATTACGTCGTCCTTCATGCTCATCTCATGGATCTGCACGTCCTTGGCCACCGGCGTTGCCACGCTGAGCAGTTTGCTGTCGGTGTCGGCGGTCACGGTCATGAACGCGCCGCTGGACGGCTGGCCCGGCACAGAGGCGCGAACCCACGCGTCGGTCACCAGCACCTGGGCACTGGCGTGCGCCGCAAGGCCCAGCAGGGACAGGCCGATCAGGGTGCGCTTGAGGTGTTGAACAGCAGTCATTAGCAGACCTCCATGACGGTGAGCAGGTCTTCTGCGCACTCTTTAGCGGTAAGGGATGCCGACAGGCCCAGGCGCAGGTTGCCGCGGGTGTCGAAGACGAAACTGGTGGCCGTGTGCGACAGGGTGTAGGTGTCGCCGGCGGGGATCTTTTCATAAAAGATCCCGAACTCCTTGGCGGCCACGGCGATTTCTTCCGGGGTGCCGTAGAGCGCTTCGAAGCTTGGGTCGAAGGCCTTGACGTACTTGTCGAGAATCGCCGGGGTGTCGCGCTCGGGGTCGAGGGTGATGAACACCACTTGCATGATCTCGCCGTCGCGGCCCATCAGCTTCTTGGCCTGGGCGGCGCGGGCCAGGGTGGTCGGGCACACGGCCGGGCACTGCGTAAAGCCGAAGAACACCACCGGCATCAGGCCACGGAACGAGCTCAGGGTGACGGTTTCGCCGTCGGTGTTCTTGAGCTTGAAGGTGCGGCCCATGATCTTGTCACTGAGGTCCTTGCCGTACTTGAAGTTCAGCTTGGGGCTGTAATCACAGCCGCCCAGCAGGCTGCCCAGGCCCAACAGGCCCATACCGGTCAGCACTTTGCGGCGGGTGAATAACGTACTCATCAACTGTGCATCCTGTGAAACGCCTGGATGACTCTGCAACGGCATGGCAGGCTTTGAAAAGGAGTAATGATGCGGGTGCACAGTCTACCAACCCAGGCCAGCCCACGTAATCTGCGACGTTCTGCCACAGGGCGCGCCGTGCTTCATGCCTTTGGGGCTTCAGTGGTAGAGTCGCCGCCATGAAATTGAGCCACCCCGACCGTTCGCTGATCGCCTGGGCCCTGTACTTTTGCGTGCTGATGAACCTGTTCGTCTGCGGTTTGGGCCATGGGCAGATGCTTGGCGAGCAACTCAACGGCATCGGTGGTGCGTTCTGCTCGGTGGACGGTAGCCAGGCGCCACTTTCCGACAAAGGGTTGGATAACCCGGCGTCTGGCAACATCTCGAACTACTTTGCCTGCCCGGTATGCGCTGCCGTGACCGTGGCCATCGTGTTCCTCATCGGGCTGGCCTGGCTGTTGGGCCTTGGACACACCCCACGTCCTGCCCATGAGCGGCGCAACAAGGCGCCGCCGCGTTATTCCTGGCCCTCGGCCAACCCCCGCGCTTCCCCCGCATTCTGACGTGTGCCTTGGGCTTCCTGTGTGTTCAGGAAGCGTTCTATCGTCACGACTGTGAGTGTATTTCATGATCTCTGTATTGCCTGCAGGCGCCAGCCGCCTGGTCAGCAAGGCATCTCGGCGTATGCGCGCCGAACCGACACTGGCTGATTACCCGAGCAATTCGCGCTGCTTCGTGCACCTGGATGCACGGTTATTGCCGTATTGGCACACCTTGTTCGACATCTGCCCGGCCTTGCTCAAACTGGATCCACCGGAAGGGTTGAACCTGTTTCGCAGCTTCATGACCTGGGCCTATCACAACCAGCCGCCGCTGGACTGGACGTACCACCTCAACGTCTGTCGCTGGCTGCTCGCCTCGGGGTATCGATCGCAGATTGATGAGGAGCCCATCGAGGCTTTCATGGCGGCCGCGGCGGCGCGTTGGATCACTACCGATCAAAGCCAGGCGCAGGGCGTGGTCGTGGGATGGCGAGGGGCGAGGATTTTCGATTGGAAGGGCAGTGCGTTGGCAAGCGTCGAACATCAGCCATTGCCAGCCCCGTTGGACGACTTTGGCTGGTGCCCGTTGAACCGTCAGGGTGATTTCAGCGGTTGGTTGCCGGTGCCCTGAGTCCTTGGGAGGTCACGGCGGGTCCCAGGCCACGCCGTGGCCTTGGGCGAAAGGCAAGCGGCGAGGCGTTTCGCCTGGCCCTTGTTAAGCAGCTAGTTGCTGCTGCTGCTGCTGCTGCTGCGCGGAGTCTTTTTCTGAGTCTTTTTCGCGGGTTGCTTGTGTGAATTCCCGCTCGTCGAGGCCTTCTCTTTGGGCGACGTTTCAGCCTTTTTGTCACTGTCGGAGGGGCTGCTCGGATAGGTGCCTGGCGGCAGCGCGGAACCTGCTGCGCTGCTGCCGCTCAGCGAGTTGGCGGCGGGGGCAATGGCATCGCCAAAGGCGGCGAAAGCGGGGCTTACCAGCAGCGCTGAAAAGCCGACGATGAGCAACATCCTGTGGGAAATACTGGTCTTCATGACTCAATCCCCTTGCTTGGGCCGAAGCCCGGGAAACCCGGGCCCCGGTGGTGCTTCAATCAAGACTTCTTGGCGCCGCCGCCGGAGCTGTGGGCTCCGCCTTTTTTGCCGGCTTCAGAAGCTTTCTCACGGTCGTTGGCAAAATTGCCGCCGGAGCCTTGACCGCCACTTTTCTTGGCAGTATCTGGCTTGGCTTTACCGCCTGCACCTGTCGTGGTTTTTCCGCTGGTAGCCATTTCAAAATCCCTCTTCGATGAATGAATCAACGGTGTCGCTTAATTGGGAATGCTCAATCGAAATCAAAGTTTGAAATAGTTCGCGGGCATGCGACGAACGGGCATCAGGCCGCGATTGGCTTGGCGCCCAGGGCTTTCTTGTGCGCGGCTTTCATCGCTTCCATTTCTGCACCAAGGGCTTCGAGCACGGTCTTGCCCAACAGCTTCTTGGCCTGCGGGAACATCTCGGATTCCTCTTCTTCGATGTGGTGCTCCAACAGTTCCTTGACCACTTTGACGCGCCCGGAAAATTCAGTGGTGGAAGGCTCGGTCTGTTTCAGGTCGGGCAGCACCAGGGCGTCGACAGTGCGGTGCTCTTCCTTGGCCTCGTGATACATGATGTCCTGCTCTTTACCGCCGGCCTTGCGGAAGGCGGGGTAAAGGATCTCTTCCTCGAGGCGGGTATGCAGGCTGATCTCCATCTCGAGTTTGGCCAGCAATTCAGTGCGTTTCTTGACGCCACGCTCGGTGGACTCGCTCAGTTGGGTCAGCAGCGCTTTGACGCGTTCGTGGTCAGCCTTGAGAAGGTCGATTGCATTCATGGTGGAACCTCACGGATAGCATTCGGGCGCGTCGAAGTGCACGCCTCGTTCCTTGGAGGTTGCATCAGTTGTACCAACTTGGATAACTTGAATAAAACCCTATTAATCAATGAGATAGGAAAACCTGCAAGTCAGCGCATTCGTGCAGCTTGCATGGTTGGGCAGCCAGCAGATTGCAATACACCGCTTCTAGGCGCCGCTGACTTTCCAATGCTTGATGTCTTCGGCAAACACCACCTGCTGCACCTCGTGGGCAATGCCATAGGCCAGCGATTCATGCGCGGCGATGACTTTTTCCTCAGCCGACAGGCACTTGAAAATATCCAGCTGGGTTTCGGCTTGAGTGGTCTCCAACTCATAGATCTTCACATAGCGCGCCAGGTCGTTATCCAGGCTCGACAGGTATTCACGCAGACGCTGGTGGTCCACTGAACTCTGGCTGAAATACCAGTTCATCGGGTGAATCAAAAACCGCGAGTGCGGCGTGGTGATGCGTCGGTTCGCCGCCAGGAACATGATGATGCCCATGGATTCGATGTTTCCCGCGTTGATTGCGCACAAGGGCACCGGCAACGCCTTGAGAAAGGTGTAGAGGGTAAAGCCGAAATTGGTGCTGCCACCGGTGGTCGACAGGTTCAGCAGCAGGGAACTGGCGCCTTCGCCGATAGCGTCCAGGCAACAGTCGCGAAAGCGTTCGGTGGTGCTCTGGTCGATCTGGCAGTGAAAGTGGATAACGTGCTCGGTCATCCTGAACCTCCTTAATTCAGTGCAGGCGAGGTGATTCAGTGTTGAGTCTAGAAGGTCGCGCAGGATTAGCTGCAACCGTTGGGCGTGAGCCCTTGCTGAAAATCGAATGGAACCCTCAGGCCATCTGCTTGACCTAATGCATAGACCTCAGGAGGTGAGCTATGCAATTGGAAACTATCTGGATCATTTTGGCCGTGATTCTGCTGATCCTGGAATTATGGGCGATCAACGTCGTATTACGCAGCACCGGTGGCTGGGAGACCAAAGGGCTGTGGTTGATCATTCTGATTTTCGTGCCGCTGTTCGGGCTGATTGTCTGGGCCTTGTTCGGGCCAAAACGTGAGATGGCTGAACAGCGTAAAAGCTGAGCCCATTGAAGACCGCAGACAGGCGCCCATTGGGCGCCTGTTTACGTTCAAGCGGGTGGTTTAGCCCGCAACAGCTTTGGCAATTGCTTCGTTGAACGCCGGCAAGTCATCCGGAGTACGCGAAGTGATCAAGGTCCAGCCATTGGCCTTGCATTCCTTGACCTGGGCATCCACCCAACCGGCGGCGCCGGCGTTTTCAAGGTCGATACGCACGCTTTTGTATGAGGTCAGGGTTTTGCCCTTGATCACGCCTGCATCGATCAGCGTCCATGGCCCGTGGCAGATCGCCGCGATGGTTTTGCCGGCCTTGACGAAGTCGTTGATCAAGCGCAGCGCGTTGGCATCCTGGCGCAAGGTGTCAGCGTTGACGGTGCCGCCAGGGATAACCAAGGCGTCGAAGTCGCTGCTTGCCACGTCCGACAGCTGCACGTCGGATTCCACGGTTTTGTCCTTCTCGGTGTCACCGACGAAGGTCTGGGTGGTGCCGCCTTTGCTGGACGCGTGAGTCACCGTGGCGCCATAACCGCGCAGCGCTTCCAGTGGCTTGACCAGCTCATCGCGTTCGATACCGGTATTGGAGGTGATGATGAGGATTTTCTTGCCGTTGAGTTGCGAACTCATGGTCGAGTGTCTCCTGGGTCAGGGATGGTTTAGTGGTCGTGTTTGGCTTGCAGCTCCTTGGCCATTTTCAGGTGGGCTTCAAGGGTCGGCAGGGTCTTGGCGGCGAAGGCTTTCAGCTCGGCGTTGTCCGAGGAAGCGGCTTCTTTCTGGAACAATTCGACGGTTTTTTCGTGAGCGGCGACCTGGTTGTTGGCGTAGGCCTTGTCGAACGACTCGTCGCGCATTTCGAGGATGGCTTTCTTGGCCTTGTCGGTCAGGGCGGCGTCATCGGGTACTTCGATATCCAGCTTTTTCGCCAATGCCGTCAGTTCCTGATTGGCTTTGGTGTGGTCGGTGACCATGTGCTGAGCAAAAGTCTTTACGTCGGCCGAGCTGCTTTTTTCCAGGGCCAGCTTGCCGGCTTCCACCTCGGTGATACCGCCTTGGGCGGCGTCGTCGACAAAGCTGTTGGACGTTGCGGCCATGGCCGTGGAAATCGAGCCCGCAACCAGCACAAAGGTCAGGCCCATTTGTTTCATCAGCAGAGTAGTCATGGTGGATCTCCTTGAAATCAACAGTGGCGTGATGCCGTACCTGACTGTTGAGGGGGAGCCTCGGCAAAAGGTTTAAATTAATTCGCGGTTTTTTCTCCGGTGGTCATGCACGCCAATTTCCTTGAACTATCGAAATTCGACAGGCTCTGCTGCATAAGCGCCCGCTATTTTTTGTGGGCCTTCAACTGCTTGGAGACAAACTGTGACTGCCGATAAAACCCCAACCCCGATCAGTTCCGAAGACGCCCAAAAAGGCACCGACAAAGCCGACAAGGGCCACACGCTGGAACGCCCGAACCCAAAGACCGAAAGCGTCGACAAGGTGCTCACGCCCACGTCGATTAAAGACATCGAACGCCAAACCGACGCCATCAACGAGCAAGCCGCCAAGGCTGAGCGCAAGTTGGGCCACTGAGCATGGCCAGGTCGATTACGGCTGCGCAGTTGGGCATTGAGTTAAGGCCTGAAGACGACGCCAGCCTGTTCAAGTGGTTCATCGCCAGCTTCCTGATGGGCAAGCGCATTCAGGCGCCGATTGCTGCGCAGGCGTACAAGGTGATTGTTGAAGAGCAAGGCGGCGATACCGCGCGCAAGTTGCAGCACTGCACTTCCAGGGAGTTGGTGTCGATGCTTGGGCGCGCCCATTACGTGCGCTATGACGAAACCACGGCGCAGCGTTTGCTCGACCTGAGTGCCAAATTGAATGCCGAGTATGGCGGCAAGATCAGCCATATTCGCAGCGCCAGCGAAGACCGTCAGGCCTTTGAAAAACGGTTGGGTGAATTTGCAGGCGTCGGGCCCAAGACCATCGAGATTTTCATGCGCGACGCCGCCAAGGTGCTGTTTTGAAGGCAGCGCTGTATGTGGGCTGCGCGGGGTGGAGTTTGCCGCGTGAACAGTGGCCGGCTTTTGCGGGCGAGGGCACACACCTGCAACGTTACGCGTCGCGTTTCAACGCGGTGGAAATCAACAGTTCGTTTTACCGCCCGCACCTGCCCAAGACCTATGAGCGCTGGGCGCAATCGGTGCCGCCGGCGTTTCGTTTTTCGGTCAAGGTGCCCAAGCGCATCACCCATGAATTGCGCTTGCAACGCTGCGAAACCGCGCTGGATGAATTCCTCGAGCAGTGCCTCAGATTGGGTGAAAAACTGGGCTGCCTGCTGATTCAATTGCCACCGTCTTTCAGCTATGAAGCGGCGATCGCCACGCCGTTTTTTACGGCGTTACGCCAACGATTTGCGGGTGCCGTGGTTTTGGAACCGCGTCACGCCAGCTGGCTTGAAGCCGAGGCGTTATTGCAGGATTTACACGTAGGCCGTGTGGTCGCCGACCCAGCGGTCATCGACGCGGGCACCGGCTGGCAGGGCGTGCAGTATTGGCGACTGCACGGCTCGCCGCGCATCTATCACAGCGCGTATGGGCCGGAGCGCGTGCAGGCATTCTCGCAGCAACTGAGCCAGTCCGTTGCAGCAGGCACTCCCACCTGGTGCATCTTCGACAACACCGCCAGCGGTCATGCCACTGCCGATGCCTTGTACTTACTCAACCTCCACGCGCAGCACTTCCAGCCCTAACTGCTCATAGGCTTCGACACTCGGTACGTGCCACTCGGTGATCAGCGTATGGATGCGGCTGCACGGGCCCACCACGAAGGGCTCCACCGCGCCGAGCTTGTCGGCCATGGTCACCGCCACCACGTGGGAGGCACTGTCGAGCAAGGCTTGCTTGACCGCCACTTCGTCGAAATGCAACGAGCTGATGCCCACTTGCGGATGCAACGCGCACACGCCGGTAAACAGCAGGTCGGCCTTGATGCTCTGGATCAGGCGCACGGCTTCGTGGCCGCTGGCGGACAAGGTGGCAGGGTTGAGTTGGCCACCCGCCAAAATCACTTTTACATCCGGGTGGTCGGCCAGGGCGATGGCAATCATCGGCGACGGCGTAACCACCGTCAGGCGGATCGCGCGTGGCAAGGATTGCGCAATCTGCAGCGTGGTCGAGCCGGAATCGAACAACACGATCTGGCCGTCTTCCACGCGGTCGGCGGCCAGGCGCGCAAGGTGGCGTTTGACCTCATTGGTCTCGCCCACACGGGTGAAGAAGTCTTTGCCGGTGTCTTTGGGCCGGGGCAGGGCGCCGCCGTGCACGCGTTGCAACAGGCCGGCGGCGGCCAGTTCACCGAGGTCGCGGCGGATGGTGTCCTGGGACACGGCAAAATGCTCCACCAATTCGGATGCGGTGACTTTGCCGTCGCGCTCCAGCAGCAACAGGATTTTCTGTTTGCGCAACGAAGGCAGGTCGATGGCTTGATGAGTATTCTGCATGTTTGTGCGTCTTTTTGCGGGTTTGTGCGAGATTAGGCCTCTGCCGATATAAACGCAATCACTGGTTGCGCGGCTGATCGGCGGTTACTCTCTGGGCTCAGTTCAGGGTGAGGTGACCTAGATGTCGTTGATCACAACTATCGAAGACTTACGCAAGCTGGCGCAAAAACGTGTCCCACGAATGTTCTACGACTACGCCGATTCCGGTTCCTGGACTGAAAGCACCTATCGGGCAAATGAAAGCGATTTTGCCCGCATCAAATTTCGTCAGCGCGTGGCGCGCAACATTGATGAACGTTCGATCCGCGCCAGCATGATCGGCCAGGACATGGCCATGCCGGTCGCGCTGGCGCCCACGGGGCTTGCGGGCATGCAGCATGCCGATGGCGAGATCCTGACCGCCCGCGCCGCCGCGGCTTTTGGCCTGCGCTACACGCTGTCGACCATGAGCATCTGCTCACTTGAGGACATCGCCGAACAGGTCGGCCAGCCATTCTGGTTCCAGTTGTATGTGATGCGTGATCGCGGGTTTGTCGAGCAATTGATCGAGCGCGCCAAAGCGGCGGGTGTGGATGCGCTGGTACTGACCCTCGATCTGCAGATCCTCGGGCAACGCCACAAGGACTTGATCAACGGCTTGTCGGCGCCGCCAAAACTGACCCTGCCGAATATCCTCAACATGGCAACCAAGCCGCGCTGGGTGATGGGCATGCTGGGCACCAAACGCCGTGGTTTCGGCAATATCGTCGGCCACGTCAAAGGCGTGGCGGACATGAGTTCGCTGTCGTCATGGACCGCCCAGCAGTTCGACCCGCGCCTGAGCTGGGACGACGTGGAATGGATCAAGAAATGCTGGGGCGGCAAGCTGATTATCAAGGGCATTCTCGATGTGGAGGATGCGCGGCTGGCGGCTAATTCCGGCGCCGATGCCTTGGTGGTGAGTAACCACGGTGGCCGCCAGCTGGATGGTGCACCGTCGAGCATCAGCCAGCTGCCGGCAATTGTCGAGGCGGTGGGCAAGCAGATTGAAGTGTGGCTCGACGGCGGCATTCGCTCCGGCCAGGACGTGCTCAAGGCGATGGCACTGGGCGCCAAAGGCACCATGATCGGTCGACCGCACTTGTATGGTTTGGGCGCCATGGGCCAAGCGGGCGTGACCAAGGCCCTTGACATTATTGCCCGTGAGTTGGATGTGTCGATGGCGCTGTGCGGCTATAACGATATACGCGATGTGAATCGCGATATTTTGCTGCCAGGCACCTTTCCCGAAGGGGTTTGCTGAGCAAAAAGATCGTAAAAAAGTAAAAAGAGTTGTCCACGAAAACCGTGGGTATCTCTGTGGATAACTTTGCGAAGGCCCGGCAGGGTTGGCGATTTAACCCTCGGTTAATATTTGATCAACTTGCGGCGCGGGCCAGTATGGGCAGGGTTTACGCTTGACAGCCAAGCGTGAACCCAGTGCCGAAAAGTACTTTCAAGAGTCGCCGTTGCGACCTGTGGAGTGCGTCACCACCTGTGCGGGCATCTGCGCTTGCATGAGTTTTTCCAGCGCTTGCCCATAATTGCGCCCGGCCAGGCTCATGCTGTTGTTATGCGTGGCGCCAGGCACCAGCAGCAGCCGTTTGGGCTCCTGGGCGGCGTCGAACAGTTGTTGGCTGAAACGCGGTGGCACGTAGGGGTCGGCCAGGCCGTGCACCACCAGCAGCGGCATGTGCACGCCGGCAATTTTGTCGATGGAGTCGAACTTCTGCGACAGCAACCAGCGCACCGGCAGTGAGGTGTTGGCCACGGCCGCGGCCGCGTCCCCCAGCGAGGTGAACGTGGATTCGATCACCAGGCCGCGCACGGGCACCGGTGTCTGTTGACTCAACTGCGCTGCCAGGTCGATGGCCACCGCACCACCCAGCGAGTGCCCGTAGATCAGACGTTTGCTCGGGTCTGGCTGCAGCACCTGAAAGCGCTCCCAGGCGATGCGCGCGTCTTCATACACACTGGTTTCCGAAGGCAGGTCACCGTGACTCTGGCCGAAACCGCGGTAGTCGATGGCCAGCACCGAAAAGCCCAGTGCGTGCAGTTGTTCAATGCGAAACAGCTGGCCGGTGAGGTTCCAGCGCACGCCGTGCAGGTACAGAATCGCCGGAGCATCCTGCTTGTCGGCCGGGTACCACCAGCCGTGCAGGTTCTGGCCTGATTTGAAACTGGCGGGTTTTATATCGAATTCCTGCACGGCCTTGGGCAAGCCGGTGTACCAGCCGGCGGTACCCGGTTCAATGCGAAACACCAGCTCGCGCTCCTTGTGTTGAAGCACCGCGCAGCCTACCGGCAAGCCGATGATCAGGATGGCCATGCACAGCAGGGGAAACCAGCGCAGGCCCAGGCGAGACAGAAAACGAGATGACATGAAGGTTCCAGGACAAAAGCGAAGCTCGGGTTTTACCAGATGGCTTTAAGGGGCAGGAATTAATTCGACAGCCGTGAATGGGGATTGCTTGCAAAGTGTTACAGCATTGAACGACGCGTGCCTGGGTTGTTTGGGTGACCAGGACACGGGATACATCCTGCGGGCCAGCAAGGGCCAATTCACGGCGACGTGGTTCACTGAGAACCCGGGGTGGATTACCTGCGCGATCTGGCACTGATCAAGGCCGCCAGCGCTGAAGAGGTTGCGGCCGCGTGGCCGCGCATCAAGCAGTCGCTGGCTCAGGCCGTGACCCCTTACTGAACCCGATACGCCGCGCGCCTGTCTGCACAAGCGTTTCGCTTGACGCTGACATTGGCGCCGCGACATGCTCGCGCTCCTTTGAGCAGAGGCCAGGCCATGGACAATAGCCCCGTTCGCATCACCGCCGAAGAAACCCTGTCGGACAATTGGTATCTTCTGAAAAAATACACCTTCGACCTGCGCCGCCAGGATGGCAGTTGGCAAGCCCAGACCCGTGAAGTGTACGACCGCGGCAACGGCGCAACGATTCTGCTGTACAACCGCGCACAGCGCACCGTGCTGCTGATCCGCCAGTTCCGCATGCCCACGTTCGTCAACGATTACCCCGGCTACTTGATCGAAGCGGCCGCCGGCCTGTTGGACAACGCCACCCCCGAAGAGCGCATTCGCCTCGAAGCCGAAGAAGAGACCGGCTACCGCGTCGGCCCCGTAGAGAAAATCTACGCGGCGTTCATGAGCCCCGGTTCGGTGACCGAGCGCATTCACTTCTTTATCGGCGAGTACCAGGCAGCGGACCGCGTTGGCGATGGCGGCGGGCTGATCGACGAGGGTGAAGACATCGAAGTACTGGAGCTGAGCTTTGAACAGGCGTTGGCGATGGTGCAGAGCGGTGAGATTGTCGATGGCAAAACCATCATGTTGTTGCAGCACCTGGAATTGCGCATGTTGAAAGAAGGGTGGTGATGCGTGATGCGCGCGTGGGCGTTGCTATGGGTACTGGCGGCCGGCAGTAGCAGCGCCGCTGACGCGTTCTGCACCTGGGCTGACCCTGTGCCGCCAATGCCCGGCACACTGCTGCGCAGTGAAGCATTGACGCCGCAGCAGAGCCTGGCGTCGGCCGGGCTGAACCTGCGGATTCTGTATTCCTCCACCGATGGGCTCGACAACCTCACGCCTGTCGCGGTTTCCGGTGCGCTGTTCGTGCCCAAAGGCCCAGCGCCTGCGGGTGGCTGGCCACTGATGGCGTGGGCTCACGGCACGGTCGGCAGGTTTGACCTTCAATAACAGCTTCAAGCGTTCGCCCAAGGCGGCGTTGGATCGGCTGGGGCGTGAATCGGCTTATCCCTCGGTGAAAACCGATATTCCGGTCTTTCTCGGCACCGGCGGTAAAGACCGAGATGTGTTTGTACCGGGGCAAAAAGCCTTGGTCCGGGACGCCTGCCAGGCAGGGGATCGGGTGGAATGGCATTTGTATCCAGAGCTCGATCACTCCGGGGCGGTGAATGGGTCTTTGGGGGATTCGACAAGGTTTGTTCGGCGGGCGTTTGCGGGGGAGGCTATGAAGGGCAATTGTGGGCGATGAGGCGCGGATATGGCCGTTGTCCGCTCGCGCAAACAACAAATCCCGCCATGTGGCGGGATTTGTCGGGGTGAAGCGCGCTACACAATCAGCGTGATCAGGCCGGGAACAGCTCGCTCAGCTTCATTGCCAGCATCATGTCGCCTTCGGTGCGCAGTTTGCCGCTCATGAAGGCCTGCATGCCGTCGGTGTCGCCGCTGACGATGCCTTCCATGGTTTCGCCGTCGGTGACCAGCGTGACCTGGGCGTCAGGGTTTTCGCCTTCGAGCAGTTCGCAGGTGTTGTTCTTGACCACCAGCGAGAAGTTCTGGGTGTCGTCGATACGGAAACCGAACACCAGGTCCAGGCCGTCGGCAGCGGCTGGGTTGAATTTGGCTTTCATTGCTTCTACAGCTTTGGCTACGTCAGTCATGGTTTCGATCCTTAAGGGTAGAGTCCAGTGACCTTGGGGTCACGGTTGGCCGCAGCTCATCGGAAAGTGATGAGCTGCGGCGCCTTCAACAGTTGCAAGTGGGTATGACTGTTGAAGGAAGCCAGCGCCACCTCGCGTCCACGGAATTTCAGCTGGTTGAGCGAGGTGTTAACAATTTGCCAATTGAGTTCGAACGCTTGGGCGGCAGGCATTCGGGTAATCAAGTGAAGCAGGGCGGTGATCGTGCCGCCGGAGGTGAACACGGCGATCTTGTCCGTGTTCCGGGCGGTTTCGAGAATCCGTTGCAGGCCGCCTTGTACGCGTTCGACGAACCCCAGCCAGCTTTCCAGCCCCGGTGGGTCATAAGTGCCGGCCAGCCAACGCTCGATGATCAATGCGAAGATGCGCTGGAATTCGCTGCGGTTGTGCGCCGCATTGCGCAGGATCTCCAGGGCTTCGGGTTCGGTGCTCAGCAGGTCGGGGAGCAGGGCGCGGATGATCGCCTCGGCGTCGAATTCGTTGAAGGCGCTGTCGATGTCCAGCGAAGGTACCGGCAGGCCACGGGCTGCATATTGATCGAACACGGACGTGGCGGTGTGCTGCTGGCGGCGCAGGTCGCCCGATACACAGCGCTCGAACGTGAGGCCCAGGTCTGCCAGGTGGCGACCGAGCACTTGCGCTTGTTCCACGCCGACGGGCGACAGGACGTCATAGTCGTCTGCACCGAAAGAGGCTTGGCCATGTCGAATCAGATAAATGCTGCCCACGTCCGTTTTCCCGGTACGTTGAAAGTCTGGCGAGGTTATGAGGATGCCGGAGAGCTGTCAATGAAAAAACATACGCTTGTTTTAAAAGCCCGTTAGAGCCCGCTTGCTGGCGGTTTGATCACTGGCTCGAACGCGGTGCCGTCGGTATGCTGGGCCCATCCGCGCCTGGCGCAGTGCATTTTTAAGGAGACATATGGATTTTCTGGCCGAATACGCGAGCTTTCTGGCGAAGACCGTCACCCTGGTGGTCGCTATTGTGGTGGTACTGATCAGTTTCGCGGCGCTGCGCAGCAAAGGCCGTCGCAAGTCCGCCGGCCAATTGCAGGTCAGCAAGCTCAATGATTTCTACAAGGGCCTGCGTGAGCGCCTGGAGTCGAGCCTGCTCGACAAGGACCAGCTCAAGGCCCTGCGCAAAGCCGAAAGCAAAACCGAAAAGAAGAAAGGCAAGAAGAAACCCGAGGCCAAACCCCGGGTGTTTGTGCTGGATTTCGACGGCGACATCAAGGCCTCGGCCACCGAGAGCCTGCGCCATGAAATCACCGCACTGCTGAGCCTGGCCACGCCGAAAGACGAAGTGGTGCTGCGCCTGGAAAGCGGCGGCGGCATGGTGCACAGCTACGGCCTGGCCTCATCCCAACTGGCGCGTATTCGCCAGGCGGGCGTGCCATTGACCGTGTGCATCGACAAGGTCGCGGCCAGCGGCGGCTACATGATGGCGTGCATCGGCGAGAAGATCATCAGCGCACCGTTCGCCATCCTCGGTTCGATCGGCGTGGTAGCGCAGTTGCCCAACGTCAACCGCCTGCTGAAAAAACATGACATCGATTTCGAAGTGCTGACGGCCGGTGAATACAAGCGCACCCTTACCGTGTTTGGCGAAAACACCGAGAAGGGCCGCGAGAAGTTCCAGGAAGACCTGGACATCACCCATCAGTTATTCAAGAACTTCGTGTCGCGCTATCGCCCTCAACTGGCAATCGATGATGTCGCGACCGGGGAAGTGTGGCTGGGTGTTGCAGCCCTCGACAAGCAACTGGTCGACGAACTGCAAACCAGCGACGAATACCTGGCCACCAAGGCCAAGACCGCCGAGGTGTTCCACCTGCACTATGCCGAGCGCAAAAGCCTGCAAGAGCGGGTCGGCCTGGCGGCCAGCGGTTCGGTGGACCGAGTGCTGCTGACCTGGTGGAGCCGCTTGACCCAGCAGCGGTTCTGGTAATTCCAGGCAGCAGGTCAAGCCCTTGTGGGAGCGGGCTTGCTCGCGAAAGGGCCATCCGGGGCGCTACACCCAGCGCGGTTGAACCGAATCCGCCAACCGCGTCAGGATCAAACAGCACGACACCGCACCTGCGTCGAGCACGCCCAACGAACGCTCACCCAGCCGACTCGCGCGGCCGATTTTCGCGACTAAGTCCTTGGCCGAATCGTGCCCCTGTGAGGCAGCGGTTTTCATGGCTTGCAGCGCATCGTTGAAGGAGGCGCCGCCCGCATGCGTGCGCTTGGCGGCGTGCAGAGAACGGGCCAGCGGTTCGATGAGGATGGCTTCGTCGGGGGCGATGGATTTCGGGACTTTGTGGATTGCGCATACGATTGTGGCGCTGGATGATGCGACGCGTAAAAGCTGAGCGAAGTGGGGGGCGCGGGATTACTGTGGCGAGCGGGCTTGCCCCGCGTTGGGCTGCGAAGCAGCCCCAGTTGAGGCGACTCGGAGTATCAGGAGAATTCGGTCAGCAGGTTTTGGGGCTGCTGCGCAGCCCAACGCGGGGCAAGCCCGCTCGCCACAGGTGGCCCTGCACCACAGGTAGCTCTGCTTTACAGATAGCCCTGCTTCACAGGTAGTCCTGCACCATAGATAGCTCTGCTTTACAGATAGTCCTGCTTCACAGATAGTCCTGCTTCATGGGTAGATTTGGCCCATAGGTGGCTCTGTCCACCGGTAGTCCTGCTCCACTAGCGCTACTCTAGAGTGGCCTATTTCGAAGTGTGTGTTGGGGTTACAGATTTTGTAATAGTTTTGCGTTGTAGGAAATTTAGGTTTCGATTGTACGATTCAAGTCCTTTTTCCACTGCAGGACTTGCATGAACACCCTCTCGGAGCCTCCCAGTCGTCTTTCCCCAAGACATCCGCTGCTGCTGTTCCCGCTGAAGCACCCCGTATTCCGATTGCTACCCTTGTCCCGGTCCACTGACCGCGCCTTGCCGTGTCCGGCATTCAGACATCTATAACGAGACTCTATAAATGGAATGGTTAGCGGATCCAACGGCCTGGCTCGGCTTGTTGACCTTGATTGTGCTGGAACTGGTGCTGGGCATCGACAACCTGGTGTTTATCGCGATCCTGGCGGACAAGCTGCCGCCGGAGCAGCGCGACCGGGCGCGGTTGATCGGTTTGTCCCTGGCGCTGCTGATGCGCCTGGGCTTGCTGGCGAGTATTTCCTGGATGGTGACCCTTACTCAGCCGCTGTTCGAGGTCTTCGGCAAGGGGTTTTCCGGCCGTGACCTGATCATGCTGTTTGGCGGTGTGTTCCTGTTGTTCAAGGCCACCATGGAGTTGCACGAACGTCTCGAAGGTCATGTGGCCCAGCGTGCGGGCAATGCCACCTATGCGATGTTTTGGCCGATCGTCGCGCAGATTGTGGTGCTTGACGCGGTGTTCTCCCTCGATGCGGTGGTGACTGCCGTGGGCATGGTCGACGAGCTGGCGGTGATGATGATCGCAGTGATCGTGTCCATCGGCCTGATGATTGTCGCGAGCAAGCCGCTGACGCGTTTCGTCAATGCGCACCCGACGGTGATCATGCTGTGCCTGAGTTTCCTGATGATGATCGGCCTGGTGCTGACTGCCGAAGGCCTGGGTTTCCACGTGCCCAAGGGTTACTTGTACGCGGCGATGGGCTTCTCGATTGTGGTGGAGCTGCTCAACCAGCTTGCCCGCGCCCGTCGCAAGCAGTCGGTACAGGGCACGTTGCCGGTACGCCAGCGCACTGCGCACGCGGTGATGCGTTTACTGGGGGGCCGCAGTCTGGCGGTGGAGGGCATGGATGACGACGTTGCCGACCTGATGGGCGAGCCGGATGCGACCCAGGGCCCGCTGTTTGATCGACGCGAGCGCGTGATGATCAGTGGCGTGTTGCAGTTGGCCGAACGCCCGATCCGCAGCTTGATGACGCCGCGGGCCAAGGTCGACTGTATCGATCTGGCGGACGATGCCGACACTATCCGCCGTAAATTGATGCATTCGTCCTACTCCCGGCTGCCGTTGATCCGCAACGGTGCTGTCGATGAGCCATTGGGCTTCGTGCACAAGAAGGAGTTGCTCAAGGAATACCTGGCCGGCCACGAGCCGAACCTGGAGCACCTGGCGCGCCGCGCGGTCAACCTGCTGGAGAGCTTTTCGATCCTCAACGCCCTGGAGCAGATGCGCCAGGCATCCACCCATATCGCGTTTGTGATCAACGAATTCGGCGATTTCATGGGCGTGTTGAGCATGACCGACATTCTTGAATCCATCGCCGGTGAATTGCCCGATGCCAGCGAAATCGAAGGGCCGGATATCGTCGAGGAGGGCGCAGGCTTTCGCGCCAATGGCGCCTTGACCCTTAACCAGGTTCGCCAGCGCACCGGCTTCAAGGCCGTGGCCACCGACGATTACCAGACGCTCGCAGGTTTGGTGATGAGCCTGCTGGACCGCTTGCCGCGAGTGGGCGACAGCCTGGAGCACGAAGGCTGGCACCTGACGGTGGCGGCGGTGGAGGAGCGGCGGGTGACGCAGGTGCTGCTGGTGCCTAGGGCGCGTAGTCTTTGAACACTTGATCCAGAAGTGCTTCCTGTTCTTCCGGCGCGCCAATGCCCTTGAGGTTTTCGACCTCAAGGGCATTTTTGTAGACCACCAGGGTGGGCGTGCCGTCCACGCCGTCGATTCGCGGCGTCCGGGCGGTGTCCAGGATCATGCTCTTCACTCGGCCGGCGTACTTTTCGGCGATGCTATTAAAGCGTGGGTGAACTCCCAGGCACGCCTGGCAGGACTGGGAAGTAAACAGCACGATCACCAGCGGGTGCTGATTCAGAACCTGCTGGTAGTCGCTGAGGGTATCAATCACCGCATTGGCAGCACCCATGATGATCTCCTTGTGCACCTGGCCGATGGGGCCTGCCGGATACGCTAGATCGCGAGATCACCACCGTCTACTGTCAACCTTCACAGGTAGACAGGCTCATGCATCGTCGGCACGTTCCGTTCGTTCACGTGCCTTGCGCGCCTGGCTCGCGCATTTCTTGTATTCCTCATTGTCCCTGGACGCCTTCGCCCGACGATAGCCATGGTGGTTCTGGCTGGTATAATCGGTGCTGAAAGCTTCCTTGAGCTTCTGCAGTTCTTCTTTGCATTCACGGCGATCATTACTGGCCGAAGCCGTACCGGCCACCAAACAGCCCAGCAACACCACCAAAAGGCTTACCTTCATCACGCCACGCTCCCGCACACAGACATCCCACCAGCCTAGCCCAGCACAAAAAAACAACCAGAGCCTCACCAAGAAACCCTGGTGAGTTGCGGCAAACCGGCGAGCTGCAGTGAGCGGTCTTCTCATAGTGAGCGAGCTTCCTGTGGCGAGCGGGCTTGCCCCGCGTTGGAGTGCGAAGCGCTCCCAATCCAGCCGCCGCGCTATACCTGAAAACCCGCGTCGCCAGGTTTTGGGGCCGCTTCGCAGCCCAACGCGGGGCAAGCCCGCTCGCCACAGAAAACATCCACGCATCAGCACCGCCCCGGTGCACGGTAACGCTACCGTGGTGCACGGCATCCAAACTGTCACCGCCGTGTGTGGCCTTGCGTAGCAACACATCCACGGCTGCTGGCACAGCGCCTTACCGCAGCTCAATATTTATCCAATTGATTTAAAACAACTTTGTCCCCTTCATGTTTTTCTGCAACCGCGTGTGGCACACTTTCTGCTGTCTATTCCGTTGTTACATACTAAGTTCCGGTATAGCGGAATACACAACTCCTGGAGTGCTTGTCATGCATCACCGACCTTCCGTGTTTAAAGCGTGTGTTTTTCTCTTCGCCGCATCGGCTTCCCTCGCAAGCGTTGTGCACGCGGCGGACAGCAAGCTCGATGATGTGCTCAAGCGTGGGCATCTCATCGTGGGTACAGGCAGTACCAATGCGCCGTGGCACTTCCAGGGAGCGGATGGCAAGTTGCAGGGTTTTGATATCGACATCGGCCGCATTGTGGCCAAAGGCTTGTTCAACGACCCGAGCAAGGTCGAGTTTGTGGTGCAGTCTTCCGACGCACGTATTCCCAACCTGCTGACCGATAAGGTCGACATGAGTTGCCAGTTCATTACCGTCACCGCCAGCCGTGCGCAGCAGGTGGCCTTTACCTTGCCGTACTACCGCGAAGGCGTGGGCCTGCTGTTGCCGAACAACAGCAAGTACAAGGAAATCGAAGACCTGCAAGCCGCCGGCGACGGCGTCACCGTGGCCGTGCTGCAAAACGTCTACGCCGAAGAGCTGGTGCACCAGGCGCTGCCCAAGGCCAAGGTTGATCAGTACGACAGCGTCGACCTGATGTACCAGGCCGTGAACTCCGGCCGTGCCGACGCCGCCGCCACCGACCAGTCTTCGGTCAAGTACCTGATGGTGCAGAACCCAGGCCGCTACCGCAGCCCGACCTACGCCTGGAGCCCGCAAACCTACGCGTGCGCGGTCAAGCGTGGCGACCAGGACTGGCTGAACTTCGTCAACACCGCGCTGCATGAAGCCATGACCGGCGTGGAGTTCCCGACCTACAAAGCCTCGTTCAAGCAATGGTTCGGTGTGGATTTGCCAGAGCCTGCGATCGGTTTTCCGGTTGAGTTCAAGTAAATCGTAAACCCTGGGGCGTCGCTGACGGCGCCCCAATCAGGTACTGCCGACCATGAACTATCAGTTGAACTTTGCCGCCGTGTGGCGTGATTTCCCCAGCTTGCTGGCGGGGCTCGGCCTGGGCCTTGAGCTGGCACTGCTGTCGATCGCGATTGGCTGCGTGATCGGCTTGATGATGGCATTCGCCATGCTGTCCAGGCACCGCGCGTTGCGCATCATCGCCTCGGTGTACGTGACGGTGATCCGCAATACGCCGATTCTGGTGCTGATCCTGTTGATCTACTTTGCACTGCCGTCACTGGGGATTCGTCTCGACAAAATTCCGTCCTTCATCATCACACTGTCGTTGTACGCCGGTGCCTACCTCACCGAAGTGTTCCGCGCCGGGTTGCTGAATATTCCCAAGGGTTTGCGCGAAGCCGGCTTGGCCATCGGCCTGGGTGAATGGCGTATCCGCGCCTACATCACCGTGCCGGTGATGCTGCGCAACGTCTTGCCGGCGTTGTCGAACAACTTCATTTCGCTGTTCAAGGACACCTCGCTGGCGGCGGCGATTGCCGTGCCGGAGCTGACCTATTACGCCCGCAAGATCAACGTCGAAAGCTACCGGGTGATTGAAACCTGGATGGTCACGACTGCGCTCTACGTGGCTGCCTGTTACCTCATCGCCATGCTGCTCCGTTACCTGGAACAGCGTCTGGCGATCCGTCGTTAAGGAGGGTTTCCATGTACGAGTCCCCCAGCTGGCTGCATGAGTTGTGGATCGCCCGGGATACCCTGTGGGCGGGCTTTCAGGCCAGCGTGTATGTGTCTGCGCTGGCCATTATCTTTGGCACGCTGATCGGCATCGTCGCCGGGTTGATCCTGACCTACGGCAAATTCTGGATGCGCGCGCCGTTTCGTCTGTATGTCGACCTGATCCGTGGCACGCCGGTGTTTGTGCTGGTCTTGGCATGTTTCTACATGTTGCCGGCACTCGGTTGGCAGATCAGCGCGTTCCAGGCCGGCGCCGTCGGGCTGACGCTGTTCTGCGGCTCTCACGTGTCGGAGATCGTGCGCGGCGCGCTGCAAGCCATTCCCCGTGGGCAACTGGAAGCGGGCAAGGCGATTGGCCTGACGTTCTACCAATCCCTGGGCTACGTGCTGTTGCCTCAGGCGTTGCGCCAGATCCTGCCGACCTGGGTCAATTCCTCTACGGAAATCGTCAAGGCCTCGACCTTGCTCTCGGTGATTGGCGTGGCCGAGTTGCTGCTGAGCACCCAGCAAGTGATCGCGCGCACCTTCATGACCCTGGAGTTCTACCTGTTCGCCGGGTTTCTGTTCTTTGTCATCAACTACGCCATCGAGTTATTCGGGCGCTACATTGAAAAGCGGGTGGCCTTGCCATGAACCAACCTCAAACCAACCAACCGCTTTTGAACATTCGCGGCCTGCGTAAACAGTACGGCCAGGTCGAAGTGCTCAAGGGCGTCGACCTGTCCATGCAGCGCGGCAACGTGGTGACGTTGATCGGCTCCAGCGGCTCGGGCAAAACCACGCTGCTGCGCTGCGTCAACTTGCTGGAAGAGTTCCAGGGCGGGCAGATCACCCTGGACGGCGAGTCCATCGGCTACAGCGAAATCGCCGGCAAGCGTGTGCGCCACCCCGAGCGGGTGATTGCCCAGCACCGCGCGATGACCGGCATGGCGTTTCAGCAGTTCAACCTGTTTCCGCACCTCACCGCGCTGCAAAACGTCACCCTCGGCCTGCTCAAGGTCAAGAAGATGGGCAAGGACGAAGCCGTGGCCCTGGCCGAAAAATGGCTGGACCGCGTCGGCCTGCTGGAGCGGCGCAATCACTTCCCGGGCCAGTTGTCCGGCGGCCAGCAACAGCGCGTGGCGATTGCCCGGGCGATTGCGATGAACCCCAGTTTGATGCTGTTCGACGAGGTCACCTCGGCCCTTGACCCAGAGTTGGTGGGCGAGGTGCTCAGCGTGATCAAGGGCTTGGCAGAGGAAGGCATGACCATGTTGCTGGTCACCCACGAAATGCGCTTTGCCTACGAAGTGTCGGACAAGATCGTATTCATGAACCAGGGTCGCATTGAAGAGCAGGGCAGCGCGAAGGACATCTTCGAACGCCCGCAATCGCCGCGCCTGGCGGAATTTTTGAAGAACATTCGTTTTTAATCAGGAGCAACTTTATGAGCATTACTCGTTACGGCACCGGCAGCACCGCCGGCGGTGGCCAACCGCGTCCTTTCGCACGCGCAGTGGAAGCGGACGGCTGGCTCTACGTCTCGGGCCAAGTGCCGGCGGTGGACGGTGAAATCATCAACGGCGGCATCGTCGAGCAAACCCGCCAGACCATGCGCAACGTGGTGGCGATTCTCGAAGAGGCCGGCTACGAGTTGAAAGACGTGGTGCGCGTTGGCGTATGGCTGGAAGACCCGCGCGACTTCTGGAGTTTCAACAAGGTGTTCGGTGAATACTTCACCCCCGAACACGCCCCGGCGCGCGCCTGTGTGCAGGCCAACATGATGGTCGACTGCAAGGTTGAGATTGATTGCGTGGCCTACAAGAAAAAAGGCTAAATGCCCCTCTCTTGAAATCCACTGAAGATCAAATGTGGGAGAGGGCAAGCCCCCTCCCACAAGGGATCTCTGCCAGACCCTAGAATTTCGACCGGACCGAACTGCCATGACCGAAGACACCATCAAACGCCGCGCCAAAGGCCTGGACCGTGCATTCGATATCCTCGATTTTCTCAAGGAGATCGGCCAGCCCCTGCGCCCGAATGATATTGCCAGCGGCATCGGCAGCCCCAAATCCACCGTCTACGAATTGGTCGCCTCGTTGCTGGAGCGGCGCATCCTGGAAACCGTGGGCAAGGACGGCCACGTCTACCTTGGCCGCCAACTGTACTTCCTCGGCCAGGCGCACCTGCGCCACTTCGACCTGACCCGCGAGGCCGACCACGCCTTGCAGGAGATTGTCAGCCAAACCCACGAAACCGCGCAGATGTGCCTGCTCAACGGGCGTAAATACACGGTGGCGCTGATGCGCGAAGGCGAGCGGCATTTCCGCATCTCGTCGGACATCGGCGAAAACGCACCGATCCCGTGGACTGCTTCCGGGCGCCTGCTGCTGGGGCACTTGAGCGACCAGCAGATTATCGACCTGATCGACTGCGACGATTTCATCCTGCCGGACGGCCAGCGCCTGCCGCTTGAGACGTTTCTGGCGCAGATCCGCCAGGCCACGCTCGACGGGTTCTTCTCCTTCGACAGCGTGGCCGACACCTTCACCCATTGCTTCGCCGCCCCGGTGCGGGACGCGCAGGGCATCAGCATTGCGACCTTGTGCATCGTTGCCCCACGGGCCGATGCAATCAAAAACTACAACGACTATCGCCGGGTTTTGATCGACAGCGCCAACAACCTGGCCCGACGCATCAACGAATAGGAGTGTTTATGACTGCCCTCAACGCCGTTGAAAAAGGCGCCGCCGCCGTTGGCGCCCATCTGGTCCGCGACGTCAGCCTGCCGGCCCTGGTGCTGCACCGCGACGCCCTGGAACACAACATTCGCTGGATGCAGGACTTCGTCAGCAACAGCGGCGCAGAACTGGCGCCCCACGGCAAAACCAGCATGATGCCGGCGTTGTTTCAGCGCCAGATCGAGGCGGGCGCCTGGGGCATCACCCTGGCCAATGCGGTGCAGACCCGCGCTGCCTATGCCGGGGGCGTGCGTCGCGTGTTGATGGCCAACCAATTGGTCGGCGCGCCGAACATGGCGTTGATTGCCGATCTGCTCGCCGACAAAGACTTCGACTTCCATTGCATGGTCGATCACCCGGACAACGTCGCCGACCTGGGGCTGTTTTTCGCCGCCCGTGGCCTGCGTTTGAACGTGATGATCGAGTATGGCGTGGTCGGCGGTCGTTGCGGCTGCCGCAGCGAACAGGAAGTGCGCGAGCTGGCCAAGGCGATCAAGGCCCAACCGGCGCTGGCCCTCACCGGCATTGAAGGCTATGAAGGCGTGATCCATGGCGAGCACGCCATCAGCGGCATCCGCGATTTCGCCGCCAGCCTGGTGCGCCTGGCGGTCGACCTGCAAAACAACGGCTCTTTCGACCTGCCCAAACCGATCATTACCGCCTCGGGTTCGGCCTGGTACGACCTGATCGCCGAGTCCTTCGAAACCCAAAACGCCGCGGGGCGTTTCTTAAGCGTGTTGCGCCCGGGCAGTTACGTGGCCCACGACCACGGTATCTACAAGCAGGCGCAATGCTGCGTGCTCGACCGTCGCAGCGACCTCCATGAAGGCCTGCGCCCGGCGCTGGAAGTTTGGGCGCACGTGCAATCGATGCCCGAGCCAGGGTTTGCGGTGATCGCCCTGGGCAAGCGCGACGTGGCCTATGACGCCGGTTTGCCGGTGCCGCTCAAGCGCTACCGGGCCGGAATTGTGCCGGCCGAAGGCGATGACGTCACCGCCTGCATCGTGACGGCGGTGATGGACCAGCATGCGTTCATGACGGTGGCACCGGGGGTTGAGTTGCGCATCGGCGACATCATTTCGTTCGGCACCTCGCACCCTTGCCTGACCTTCGACAAGTGGCAAGTGGGCTGCCTGGTGGATGAGCAGTTGCAGGTGATCGAGTCGCTGCATACCTGCTTCTAGACCGCGTCGCGCCTATCGCGGGCAAGCGCGCTCCCACATTCGACCGCATTCCTCCAGTTGAAATGCAATCAAATGTGGGAGCGGGCTTGCCCACGAGGAGGCCCTCCAGAACAGCGAGAGACCAAGGCATGAACCCACAACCGCGCATCGCCCTGATCGGCGAATGCATGATCGAACTCCAACACCGCGCCGATGGCAGCCTTCAACAAAGCTTCGGCGGCGACACCCTGAATGCAGCGGTGTACCTGCGCCGCGAGCTGGGCGACATCGGCACGGTTGACTACGTCACCGCCCTGGGCGATGACAGCTTCAGCGACGCCATGTGCACGCAGTGGGCCGAAGAAGGCCTGGGCCTGGGCATGGTGCAACGCCTGCCCGGGCGGTTGCCGGGGTTGTACTGCATTCAGACGGACGCCAACGGCGAACGCAAATTCCTCTACTGGCGCAACGAAGCCGCCGTGCGCGACTGCTTCACCACACCGGCCGCCGAGCCGATCCTGGCGGCTTTGCCGGGTTATGACGTGGTGTATTTCAGCGGTATTACCCTGGCGGTGCTGGGAGAAATCGGGCGTACGCGGTTACTGCAAACCTTGATCGAAACGCGCAAGCGCGGTGGCAAGGTAGTCTTCGACAACAACTACCGGCCGCGTTTATGGGCCAGCGTCGAGGCGGCGCGCGCGGCGTATCACGCCGTGTTGGCCGAGGTGGATATCGCCTTGCTGACCGAGGACGACGAGCGTGCGTTGTTTGGGTATGCCGACAGCGAGCAGGTGTTTGCGGCGTACCCGGCGATTGCAGAGGTGGTGCTCAAGCGCGGCGCGGATGAATGTTTGATCCGTTGCGCGGGCGAACGCTTTGCCGTGCCGGCGCTGAAGGTCGAGAAGGTGGTGGACACAACGGCGGCGGGGGATTCGTTCAGTGCAGCGTATCTGGCCAGCCGGCTGAAAGGTCAGTCGCCAGAGGAGGCGGCCTTGGCTGGGCATCGGTTGGCCAGCCGGGTTATCCAAGTACCTGGTGCACTGATCCCCAAAGCCTAGGCCGATCCCTTGTGGCGAGCGGGCTTGCCCCGCGTTGGGCTGCGCAGCAGCCCCAAAAAAAACGGGAGCGCTACGCACTCCAACGCGGGGCAAGCCCGCTCGCCACAAAAAAACCGGCGGTATCTCTATCAGTCGCGGTAAAACACCTGCACCAGGTGATAGCCAAACTTGCTCTTGATCGGCCCATGAACCACCTTCACCGGCTTCTTGAAGATCACCGCGTCAATCGCCCCGACCATCTGCCCTGGCCGCACTTCACCCAAATCACCGCCGCGCTTGCCGGACGGGCAGGTCGAGTATTTCTTGGCCAGCACATCAAACGCTTCGCCCTTGGCGATACGCTGCTTGAGCTGTTCGGCTTCTTCACTGGTTTTCACCAGGATGTGACGGGCTTGGGCTTTCATGTTGTTACCTGGCAACGGTCAAACGTAAGGGCGCGCGATTATGCCTGAACTCATTCATCGACGCTGATCATGCTGCGGATTTTGGTCGCCAGCAGCTCAACCGAGAACGGCTTGGCCACCATGTCCATGCCGTCCTCCAGGAAGCCCTGGCGCTCGGCGGCTTTTTCGGCGTAACCGGTCATGAATAACACGCGCAGGCCGGGCCGGTGCTGGCGGGCGATTTCTGCCAGTTGGCGGCCGTTCATGCCCGGCAGGCCGACGTCGGTCACCAGCAGGTCCACGCGCAAATCCGACTCCAGCAGCGGCAGTGCCGTGCGTGAATCCGCCGCCTGGTGGGCGGTGTAGCCCAGTTCAGCCAGCACATTGACCACCAGCATGCGCACCGCGGGGTCATCCTCGACGACGACCACCGCTTCACCGGCCAGTGCCAGCGGCGCTTCACTCAGGTGCTGCGGCAGGTTGCTTTCCAGCGCAGTGCCATACAGGCGCGGCAGGTACAGGCGCACGCAGGTGCCTTGGCCGGGCTCGCTTTGAATGGTCACGTGGCCCCCCGATTGCTGGGCAAACCCGTAGATCATCGACAGCCCCAGGCCGGTGCCCTGGCCGATAGGCTTGGTGGTGAAGAACGGGTCGAAGGCCTTGGCCAGAATTTTCGGCGCCATGCCGCTGCCGTTGTCACTCACGCCGAGCATCACGTAGTCGCCGGCCTTGACCGGTTCGAGGGTGGTGATGTCGGTGCCGTCCAGGTAGCTGTTGGCGGTTTCAATCACCAGTTCGCCGCCGTCGGGCATTGCGTCGCGCGCGTTGATCACCAGGTTCAGCAAAGCGTTTTCCAACTGGCTGGCATCGGTATTCACCGGCCAGATGTCCTTGCCCAGCTGCACCTTGAGTGAGATATGCGCGCCTTTGGTGCGGCGAAACAAGTCTTCCAGCGACGCCACCAGCGTGTTCGGGTCCAGCGGGCGGCGGTCGAGCGACTGGCGCCGGGAGAACGCCAGCAGCCGGTGGGTGAGGGCGGCCGCACGGTGAGCGGAGGAGACCGCCGCGTCGGTAAACCGGCCGATCTCATCGCTGCGCCCGGCGGCGATGTAGCGCTGCATCAGGTCCAGGCTGCCGATAATCCCGGTGAGCATGTTGTTGAAGTCATGGGCGATGCCGCCGGTCAGTTGACCCACCGCTTCCATCTTCTGCGCATGGCGCAGCGCATCCTCGGCGCGCTCGCGTTCGAACATCTCGTTTTGCAGGCGCTGGTTGGCCTCGGCCAGCGCCTGGGTGCGCTGGGCCACGCGTTCTTCGAGGTTCTCGTTGAGGTGGCGCAGGGCCTCTTCGGTGAGTTTGCGTTCGGTCTCGTCGATCACGAAGATGTAAAAGCCATTCACCGAGCCGTCATTGCTGAAGCGCGGCAAGTACTTCATCAGTGCATGGCGCGGCCGGCCGTCGTGGTGGGGCGTCACAGTCATGAAGCTGCACGCCTTGCCCTTGAGCGCGGCCTCGATCTTGTCTTCGCGCCCGGCATACACCTCATCGCCGAGCACTTCGCGGATACTTTTGCCGTACAACTCCTGGGGCGTCATGCCGTACCAGTCGAGGTAGGCGCTGTTGTTCAGGCGAAAACGCTGTTCGTGGTCGACGTAACCGATCAGCACCGGCATGGCGTTGATGATCAACTGCAGCTCGGTCTGGCTTTGACGCAGGGCCTGCTCGGTGTGTTTGCGTTCGGTCAGGTCCAATGCTGCGCCTAAAAAGCGTGCCGGGCGGCCTTGATGATCCTTGTAACAGCGCCCGCGCGCGAACACCCAGCGCACCTGGCCGTCGGCTTGCAGCAGGCGGTATTCCTCGGCGTACTCGGTGCCGAAGGTGATGCAATGCTTGATGCTGCGCGCCACCGTGCCGCGGTCTTCGGGGTGTACGCCTTGCAGGTAGTCGCTGATGGGCAGCAGGCCGGCGTCACTCGGGTCGACGCCGTGCAGGTAAGCGAAGTGAGCGTCGGCGATAAAGCGGTCTTCGCCGATGTCCCAGTCCCAGGTGCCGACCGCATCGGTCGCCGCCAGCGCCAGTTGCAGGCGTTGCTCGGTGCTGTGCTGGGCCTTGAGGCTGTCTTCGGAGCGCTGCTGCAGCTCGAGGGCTTTGCTGCGCCGTTCGTTGGTTTCGATGGCGGTGACCAGAATGCCGGCGACGGTCCCGCTTTCATCGCGGACCGGGCTGTAGGTCAGGTCGAGCCAGATCTCGGTATCGCGGTGGTTGCGTTGCAGTACAAAGCGTTGCTCGCTGAACGTGCGCACCTGGCCGCTCAGCACGGCGTCGTAGACTGGCGCGGTGAAGCCGGCCAACTCCGGCCAGGTCTCATGCGCCGGCTGGCCCAACGCGCCGGGGTGCTTGTTGCCCGCAAGCCGCGCAAAGCCGTCGTTGTAAAGCTGCGTGAGCAGGGGGCCCCACAGCAGCAGCATTGGCATCGGTGAGTGGACCACGATGTCGACCGCTGTGCGTAGACTTTGCGGCCAGTCGTTGGCCTCACCGAGGGGGCTTTGCGCCCAGTCCAGCCGCGCAATCAATGCAGCGGCTTCGCTACCGGTGGATGTTCCATTCATGAAAAAGCCCTACACCTGACACTTTGAAGTACAACAAAAGCCGATTATCCCGCGAGACGGGAGCGGCTGACTACCCCTCGAAAAATAGCATGCATTGGGACTTTGTCTTCAATTGAGTGCTTTTGCGCTGAAACCTTTCATCATTCGGCCAGCTCAGGGCGCTGGCGAAACTGCTCCAGCGCTTGCGGATTCGCCAGGGCGTCGGTGTTCTTCACCGGCTCACCGTGCACCACATTGCGCACCGCCAACTCGACAATCTTGCCGCTGATGGTGCGCGGAATATCGGTGACGGCGAGGATCTTCGCCGGCACGTGACGCGGTGTGGTGTTGGCGCGAATCACCTGGCGAATCTGCTGCTCCAGGGCCTCATCCAGCTCGATACCGTCAGTCAGGCGCACAAACAGCACCACGCGCACGTCATCCTGCCAGCGTTGGCCGATGGCCAGGCTTTCCAGCACCTGCGGGACTTTTTCCACCTGGCGATAAATTTCCGCCGTGCCAATGCGCACGCCACCGGGGTTGAGCACCGCGTCGGAGCGACCGTGAATCAGCCAGCTGCCCGTCGGGCATTGCTCGGCGTAGTCACCCTGGGCCCACACGCCGGGAAACTGGCTGAAGTACGAGGCGCGCAGTTTGTGCTGCTGCGGGTCATTCCACAGGCCAATCGGCATGGCGGGAAAGTGCCGGGTGCACACCAGTTCGCCTTTTTCGCCGATCACCGCTTTGCCCTGCTCGTTCCACACTTCGATGGCCATCGCCAGGCTCTTGCACTGCATCTGCCCGCGACGCACCGGCAGCACCGGGTTGCCGATCACAAAGCAGGAGACGATATCGGTGCCGCCGGACATCGACGACAGGCACAGCTCGGCCTTGATCTGGCGGTACACGTAGTCGTAGCTCTGCGGCGACAGCGGCGAGCCCGTCGAAATCAGGCCTTTGAGGCTGTTCAGCGAGTGGCTCCGGCGCGGCTGCACGCCGGCTTTTTCCAGGGTGGCGAGGAATTTGGGGCTGGTGCCAAACACACTGATTTTTTCGGCGTCGATCAGGTCGATCAAGCGTTCCGGTCCGGGGTGAAACGGTGAGCCGTCGTACAGCACCGCCGTGGCGCCGAGGGCCAGCACCGACACCAGCCAGTTCCACATCATCCAGCCGCAGGTGGTGTAGTAGAACAGGCAATCCTCGCGCGACAGGTCGGCGTGCAGGCCGTGTTCCTTGAGGTGGGTGAGCAGCACACCGCCGGTGCCGTGGATGATGCATTTGGGCACGCCGGTGGTGCCGCTGGAATAGAGGATGTACAGCGGGTGAGCGAACGGCACCGCGACAAATTCAGGCTCGCCGCCGGGGGTGTAGAAGTCGTCCCACAGCGCGACTTTGGCCTGGGTCTGATAGTCCGCGACGCGCGCTTGAGGCCGCGCGTAAGGCACGATAATCAACTGTTCGAGGGACGGCAGGCGCGCGAGGATCTCATTCAGTTTGGCCGTTTGGTCGATGCCCTTGCCGGCGTAACGATAACCCGCGCAGGTGATCAGCACTTTGGGTTCGATCTGGCCAAAACGGTCGATCACGCCCTGGGTGCCGAAGTCCGGCGAGGAGCAAGACCAGATCGCGCCGAGGCTGGTGGTGGCGAGCATGCCCACCAGGGTTTGCCAGGTGTTGGGCATGCACGCAGCGACGCGGTCGCCCACGCCGACACCGGCTGCGCGCAGGCTGTGTTGCAGGCCGGCGACGTGCTCGGCCAATTCGGCGTAGGTCAGCTGTTCGCGTTGGCCGTCCTCGCTGATCGCGACCACCGCGGGGTGATCATCGCGACGGCGCAGCAGGTGTTCGGCAAAGTTCAGGGTGGCGCCGGGAAACCACTGGGCGCTGGGCATCTGAGTGCCTTCGATCAGCGCCGCGGTGGGCGGGCTGCGAAACTGCACGTCGAAGAACGCGACGATGGCCTGCCAGAAGTCGGCACGCTGGTCGATGCTCCACTGGTGCAGGGCGGGGTAGTCGGCCAGCTTCAGGCTGTGGCGCTGGTTGATGAAGCGCCGGAACTGGTCCATCCGCGTGTTGCGGATGCGTTCGGGGGAGGGTTGCCAGAGGATTTCGGACATGAGGAAGTCTCTTGTTCTTGTACAAATCTTGCAGCCAACACAGGTCGAAACTGTGGGAGCTGGCTTGCCAGCTCCCACGTTCGATCGTCAGCGTCTGTTTTTATTGGGCCAGCCAGCCGCCATCGATATTCCACGCGGCACCGCGCACCTGCGCACCCGCCTCACTGCACAAGAACAGCACCAACTCACCCAGCTGCGGCGGCGTCACAAACGCCAGCGATGGCTGTTTCTCCGCGAGCAAGTCGTGCTGCGCCTGCTGTGGGTCTACGCCTTTGGCTGCGCGGTCATCAATCTGCTGTTGCACCAACGGAGTCAGCACCCAGCCTGGGCAGATGGCATTGCAGGTGACGTTGCTGGTGGCGGTCTCCAGGCCCACCACCTTGGTCAGGCCGATCACGCCGTGCTTGGCCGCCACATAGGCCGCCTTGCCCACCGAGCCGACCAGGCCATGCACCGAGGCAATGTTGACGATGCGCCCCCAACCCTTGGCTTTCATGCCCGGCAAGCTCAAGCGGGTGCTGTGGAACACCGACGACAGGTTGATCGCGATAATCGAGTCCCAACGCTCGGCCGGGAAGTCCTCCACCGCCGACACATGCTGAATGCCGGCGTTATTGACCAGAATGTCCACGCCGCCGAATTCACGCTCGGCGTAGGCGATCATGTCGGCGATCTGCGCCGGGTCGCTGACGTCCGCCGGGTGATGGCCGACCTTGCCGCCAAATGCCTGCACCTGAGCAATCACCGCGCTGGCATCGCCGAAGCCGTTGAGGATCAGGTTGGCGCCGGCCTCTGCCAGGCTCAGCGCAATGCCCAAGCCGATGCCGCTGGTGGAGCCGGTAACCAGGGCGGTCTTGCCGTTCAATGTCGTCATGAAAACCTCACACAATGCCGGTGGCGTAGAAAGTACCGATCACCACGAACACCGCAAGGGTCTTGATAATCGTGATGCCGAAAATGTCTTTGTAGGCTTCGCGGTGGGTCAGCCCGGTCACCGCCAGCAGCGTGATCACCGCGCCGTTGTGGGGCAGGGTGTCCATGCCGCCGCTGGCCATGGCCGCGACCCGGTGCAGCACTTCAAGGGGGATATTGGCCGCATGGGCCGCCGAAATAAAGCTCTCGGACATCGCCGCCAGGGCGATGCTCATGCCGCCGGAGGCAGAACCGGTGATGCCGGCCAGCAGGGTTACGGTGATCGCCTCGTTGACCAGCGGGTTGGGGATGCCCTTGAGCCAGTCCGCCAGCACCAGAAAGCCCGGCAACGAGGCGATCACCGCGCCAAAACCGTATTCCGACGCGGTGTTCATCGCCGCCAGCAGCGCACCGCTGACTGCGCTCTTGCTGCCTTCGGCGAGCTTGCTTTTGATCGCCGACCAACCGAACACCAACACCATGACGATGCCCACCAGCAACGCCGCCTGCACCGCCCAGATCGCGGTGAGCTTGGCGATCTCAGTGGTTACCGGCGCGCTCATGCCCGGCAGGCTGAGGCTGTGGGTCTTGCCGTACCACTGTGGGATCCAGTGGGTGAACAGCAAGTTCATCACGCCCACCAGCAGCAGCGGCGACAGCGCGATCCACGGGTTGGGCAGCGCCAGGTTGTCGGCCGTTTCCGGCTCGTTGCGCAGCTCGGTGCCATAGCCTTCGCCGGCGCGCTGGGCCTTGTTGCGCTGGCGCGCCAGGTAGAGCATGCCGGTGCAGAACACGAACACCGTGCCGATCAGGCCCAGCCACGGCGCGGCCCAGGCGGTGGTGTTGAAGAAGGTGCTGGGGATGATGTTCTGGATTTGCGGCGTGCCGGGCAGGGCGTCCATGGTGAACGAGAACGCGCCGAGGGCGATGGTCGCCGGGATCAGGCGCTTGGGGATATTGCTCTGGCGAAACATCTCTGCCGCAAACGGGTACACCGCAAACACCACCACAAACAGCGACACGCCGCCGTAGGTGAGCAGGGCGCAGACCAGCACAATCACCAGCATCGCCTGGCGCGTGCCGAGCAAACGGATGGCGGCAGCCACAATCGAACGCGAAAAGCCCGACAGCTCGATCAGCTTGCCGAACACCGCGCCGAGCAGGAACACCGGGAAATACAGTTTGATGAAACCGACCATTTTCTCCATGAACACCCCGGTAAACGCAGGGGCGACGGCGGACGGGTCGGTGAGCAGTACGGCGCCAAGGGCGGCAATGGGGGCAAACAGGATCACGCTGTAGCCACGGTAGGCCGCCAGCATCAGCAGCGCGAGGGCTGCCAGGGCAATGATCACACTCATGGTGTGTCTCCAGATCGAATTGTTATTTTTGTGGGGTGAGGCTTGGAGAGGGGCTATAGCGAGATGTGTGCCAGTTTATTAACTTGTTGAAATATAAGAATATTATTTGATTTATGATCGGTGGTTCTGGAATTAATCTCTATTTAGAGACAGGTGAATATCCAATGTGGGAGCGGGCTTGCTCGCGAAAGCGATGTATCAGTCGGCTCATTAGCTGCTGAACCACCGCTTTCGCGAGCAAGCCCGCTCCCACATTGGAATGTCTTTATAGTGAGAATCGTGTCTCTTTATTGAGATTAGGCAATACCCAGAGCCACCATCTTCTTGTACAGCGTCGACCGGCCCAGCCCCAACCGCTTGGCTGCCTCCACGACGTTGCCTTCACACGCCGCCAACGCGGCCTCAATCACCTGCCGATCAAACCGCTCCCGCGCCGCTGCGAACGTCTCGCCTTGAACGGTCTCTACGGCGCCACGCGCCACCGGGCTGAACGTGCCAATCGCCGCACGAATCTCCTCAGCATCCAACACCAGGTCATCACTCAACAACGCCGCCCGCTCCAGCACATTGCGCAGCTCGCGGATATTCCCCGGCCACGCATGCTGCGCCAGCAACGCCAGTGCCTCGCGGTCCAGTTCATGCTGGCTGCGCAGCTCCTCCAGAATCGCCTCGCTCAACGCCGGGATGTCATCCAGGCGTTCGCGCAACGGCGGCACCTGGATCGGCAACACATTCAGGCGGTAATACAAATCCGCGCGAAACTCGCCGCGCTTGATTGCCGCTTCTAGGTCCATGGACGTGGCCGCGATCACCCGCACATCGCTGTGCAGCATTTCGTTGGAACCGACCGGCTCGTATTCCTTTTCCTGCAACACCCGCAGCAGTTTGCTTTGCAGCGGCAGGGGCATGTCGCCGATCTCGTCGAGAAACAGCGTGCCGCCCTGGGCAATCTGCAGTTTGCCGGGACGGCCTTTGCGGTCGGCCCCGGTAAAGGCACCCGGCGCAGTGCCGAAGAATTCGGCTTCAAGCAGGTCCGCGGGAATCGCCGCGCTGTTGATGCTGACAAAAGCTTTGTGGGCACGCGGCGAGGCGCCGTGAATCGCCTGGGCCAGCAATTCTTTGCCGGTGCCGGTTTCACCCAGCAGCAACACCGGCGACTGCGCATTCGCACTGCGCCGCGCCCGGCGTTTGACGTCCAGGCTGGCCGCGCTGGTGCCGATAAAGTGTGCGAAGTTGTATTTGCTCTGCCGCGAGCGCAGCAGCGAGCGGGTGGACGCCAGCTCCTGCTGCATGCTCAGGTAACGCTCGATCAGCGGCGAGAGGTTGCGCAACTCATCAAACAGCGCAAAGCCAATCGCGCCGATCACCGCGCCGGCATCATCGTGAATGGGCAGGCGCATCACCACCAGCGGGCCTTTGGGCGTGTCCTGGATGTCCAGCAAAATCGGCTGGTCATTGCGCACCACCTGGCGCAGCAGGCTGTTGGAAATCACCTGCTCGCAGGGTTGGCCGATGGCTTCGTCGGCGCTCTTGAGGCCGAAACGCTTGGCGTAGCGCTCGTTCATCCACACGATATTGGCGTCGCGATCGACAATCACCGTGCCTTCGCTGGACTGCTCGATGATTTCGAACAACGACTGGATGGCCAGGCCGCGAACCTGTTGGTAGTCCTTGAGGCTGTCGCTGATGTTCATATTTATGCCGTCAACACAAATGAAGGGTGGAGTCGCAATCCTGTGGGAGCGGGCTTGCTCGCGAAAGCGGTGTATCAGTGCCGCAGGTATTGGCTGACACACCGCCTTCGCGGGCAAGCCCGCTCCCACAGGGGAGAAAGTGCTCCTACAAGGGGATGTGCGCCGCCGCCAGCAGCTCTTTGGTGTACGGATGTTGCGGCGCATCGAACACCACATGGCTTGCACCGCGCTCGACCACCTTGCCATCCTTGACCACAATCATGTCATGGGCCATGGCACGCACCACGGCCAGGTCATGGCTGATAAACAGGTAGGTCAGGCCGTATTTCTCCTGCAACTCACGCAGCAACGCCACCACCTGTTTTTGCACCGTGCGGTCCAGCGCCGAGGTCGGTTCGTCCAGCAGCATCAGTGCTGGCTTGAGCACCAGCGCGCGGGCGATGGCGATGCGTTGGCGCTGCCCACCGGAAAACTCGTGGGGGTAACGGTGGCGGCTGGCGGGGTCGAGGCCCACGTCCTTGAGCACCTGCACCACTTGCGCATCGCGCTCGGCCAGGCTGCACGGCGCGTGCACTTCCAGGCCTTCGCTGATGATCTGCTCCACCGACATGCGTGGGCTGAGGCTGCCGTAAGGGTCCTGGAACACCACCTGCATCTGCTTGCGCCACGGGCGCATTTGCTGATTATTCAGCGGGTCGAGCGCTTCACCCTGGAAGCGGATGCTGCCGGTGGAGTCGAGCAGGCGCAGGATCGCCTGGCCCAGGGTCGATTTGCCCGAGCCAGACTCGCCGACAATCCCCAGGGTCTTGCCGCGCTGCACGCTGAGGCTGATGCCGTCCACCGCGCACAGGTAGGTCTTGCGCCGAAACAGCCCGCCGCTGAGGGGGAACTGCACCGTCAGGTCATCGACCTGCAACACCGTTTCACGCTCATCACTGCACAGCGCCTCGCCGGCCGGCTCGGCATCCAGCAACAGGCGGCTGTACGGGTGTTGCGGTGCGTTGAACAGCGTCTGGCAGTCGGCCTGCTCGACAATCTCACCGGCGCGCATCACGCACACGCGCTGGGCAATGCTGCGCACCAGGTTGAGGTCATGGCTGATCAGCAGCAGCGACATGCCCAGGCGTTGTTGCAAGGATTTGAGCAGCAGCAGGATCTTGCGCTGCACGGTCACGTCCAGCGCGGTGGTCGGTTCATCGGCGATCAACAGTTCCGGCTCACACGCCAGGGCCATGGCGATCATGACGCGCTGGCGCTGGCCGCCGGAGAGCTGATGCGGATAGGCCTTGAGGCGCTCCCTGGGCTTCTGGATACCCACCAGCTCGAGCAATTCAAGGATGCGCGCCTGCGCAGCCTTGCCGCCCAGGCCCTTGTGCAGCAGCAGGGTTTCGCCGATCTGTTTTTCAATGCTGTGCAGCGGGTTGAGCGAGGTCATCGGCTCCTGGAAGATCATTGCAATGCGGTTGCCGCGCAGCTTCTGCAACGTGGCGGCAGAGGCGCCGATCAGTTCCTGGCCGCGATACTTCACCGAGCCTGTGGTGTGCGTGCCGGCTTCGGGCAGCAGTTGCAGGATCGAATGCGCCGTCACCGACTTGCCCGAGCCCGACTCGCCGACCAGCGCCAGGCATTCGCCCTGGCGCACGTCCAGGCACAGGTTGCGCACCACGGTCTGGCCGCTGAAGGCGACACTGAGGTCGCGGATTTCAATGAGGTTCATAGGCAGTCACTCATGAGCGGGGGTCGAAGGCATCACGCAATGCCTCGCCGATAAAGACCAGCAACGACAGGATCAGCGCCAAGGTGAAAAACGCCGTCAGGCCCAGCCAGGGCGCCTGCAGGTTCTGCTTGCCCTGGGCGATCAGTTCGCCCAGCGACGCGCTGCCTGCCGGCATGCCGAACCCGAGGAAATCCAGGGCGCTCAAGGTGGAAATCGCCCCGGTCAAAATAAACGGCAGGTAACTCAAGGTGGCCGTCATGGCATTGGGCAGGATATGCCGGCCAATGATCTTGCCATCGCCCAGGCCCAGGGCGCGTGCGGCCTTGACGTATTCCAGGTTGCGCCCGCGCAGGAACTCGGCGCGCACCACGTCCACCAGTGCCAGCCAGGAAAACAGCGCCATGATCCCCAGTAGCCACCAGAAATTCGGCTCGACAAACCCTGACAGGATGATCAGCAGGTACAACACCGGCAGCCCGGACCAGACTTCCAGAACGCGCTGGCCCAGCAAGTCCACCCAGCCGCCGTAATAACCCTGCAAAGCGCCGGCGGCAATGCCGATGGCGGCGCTGATGGCGGTGAGCGCCAGCGCGAACAGGATCGACACGCGCGCACCAAAGATCACCCGCGCCAGCACATCGCGGGACTGATCATCGGTGCCCAGCCAGTTCACTGCCGAGGGCGGGCTGGGGGCAGGGCGGCTCAGTTCGTAATTGGGCGTGTCATCGCTGAACGGGATCGGCGGGAACAGCATCCAGCCGCCGTCCTGCTTGATCAGCTTTTGCACGTAGTCACTGCGGTAGTCGGCCTGGAACGGCAGTTGCCCGCCGAACTGCTGCTCGGTGTAACGCTTGAACACCGGGAAATACAGCTCGTTTTTGAAACTGAGCACCAAGGGCTTGTCATTGGCGATCAGCTCGCCGCCCAGGGTCAGGATAAACAGGCCGATAAACAGCCACAGCGACCACCAGCCGCGACGGTTTTTCTTGAAGCGCTCGAAACGCCGACGCGCCACCGGAGACAAATCAAGCATCAGGCGTTCCTCGCGGCGAAGTCGATACGCGGGTCCACCAGGGTGTAGCAGAGGTCACCGATGAGTTTTATCAAGAGGCCAAACAGGGTGAAGATAAACAGCGAGCCGAACACCACCGGGTAGTCACGGGACACGGCGGCTTCATAGCTCATGCGGCCCAGGCCGTCGAGGGAGAAAATCACCTCGATCAGCAGGGAACCTGCGAAAAACACGCTGATAAACGCCTGGGGAATCCCCGAGATCACCAGCAGCATGGCGTTGCGAAATACGTGGCCGTAGAGCACGCGCCGTTCGCTTAAACCCTTGGCGCGGGCAGTGACCACGTATTGGCGGGTAATTTCATTCAAGAAAGAGTTTTTGGTCAGGATGGTCAGCGTGGCGAACCCGCCGATCACCAGCGCGGTGACCGGCAGCACCAGGTGCCAGAAGTAGTCGGCAACCTTGCCCACGGTGCTCAGCTCGTCGAAATTCTCCGAGACCAGCCCGCGCACCGGGAACCAGTTCAGCGACGTACCGCCGGCGAACACCACAATCAGGAACATCGCAAACAGGAACGCCGGCATTGCGTAACCGATGACGATGGCGGTGCTGCTCCATACGTCAAAACTGCTGCCGTGGCGCACCGCCTTACGAATCCCCAAGGGGATCGACACCAGGTAGGTGATCAACGTGGCCCACAGGCCGAGGGAAATTGTCACCGGCATTTTTTCCAGGATCAGGTCGATCACCGTCGAGCCGCGAAAGAAGCTGTTGCCGAAGTCCAACTGCGCGTAGTTCTTGAGCATCAGCCACAGGCGTTCCGGGGCGGGCTTGTCGAAGCCGTATTGTTTTTCGATGTCCTTGATCAGTTTCGGGTCCAGGCCGCGGCTGGCGCGGGAGCCGCTGATACTTTCGCCGGAACCGCCGCCGATGCCGCCGCCGCCAATCCCTTGCAAATGCGCGATGGCCTGTTCAACCGGGCCGCCCGGTGCGGCCTGGACGATGACGAAGTTGACCAGCAGGATGATCACCAGCGTCGGAATGATCAGCAGCAGGCGCCGCACGATATAGGCAAACATCAGCGGGTCCCTCCACGTTTTTTCAACTCGGCGTTCATTTGTTCATTGGTCAGTGGCGTGGGGCTGATTTCCCACCAGGTTTCCAGGGCTTCGTCGTTCTTGGCCTCGATCGCCGGGCGGCCGAAGCGGTTCCACCACGCGGCCGAGGTGCCGGGCGGGTAGTAGTTGGGAATCCACAGGTAATTCCATTGCAGCACACGGTCCAGGGCATGGGCGTAAGTGAGCATCTGCGCCTGGGTGGTGGCCTTGACCAGGCCGCTGATCAGCGTGTCGACGGCCGGGTCTTTGAGCACCATGTAGTTATTGGCGCCGGGATCGTAAGCCGCCTGCGAGCCGAAGTAGTTGTACAGCTCCAGGCCCGGCGAGGTGGTGACCGGGAAGCCGACGACGATCATGTCGTAATCACGGGCCATCATGCGGTTCACATACTGCGAGGAGTCGATGCGACGGATATTCAGGGTGATGCCGATCTGCGCCAGGTTGCGCTTGTACGGCAACAGCAGGCGTTCCAGGCCGGGCTGGGCATTGAGGAAGGTGAACTCCAGCGGCTCGCCGTCGGCGTTGACCAGCTTGTCACCCTTGGGTTTCCAGCCCGCTGCTTCCAGCAGCGCCAGGGCTTGCAGCTGTTTGTCGCGAATCATGCCGCTGCCGTCGGTGACCGGCGCCTTGAACACCTGGGTGAACACCTCAGCGGGCACTTGATCGCGCAGCGGTTCAAGAATGGCCAGCTCTTCCTGGGTTGGCAGTTGGCTGGCGGCCAGCGGGCTGTTGGAAAAATAGCTCTGCTGGCGAATGTACAGGTTGCGCATCATCTGCCGGTTGGCCCATTCAAAATCCCACAGCATCGCCAGGGCCTGGCGCACGCGGCGGTCCTTGAACATCGGCTTTTGCACGTTGAACACATAGCCCTGGGCCGGTTGCGGCATCTCTTTGGCCAGGTGCGCGCGTTGCAGGCGGCCGTCGTCCAGCGCCGGGCCGTTGTAGCCGATGGAATAGCCGGTGGCGGAGAACTCACGGTTGAAGTCGTAGGCACCGCCGCGCAGCACCTGACGGGCCACTTCGGTATCGCCGAAGTACTCCAGGCTCAGGTGATCGAAGTTGTACAGGCCACGGCTGACGGGCAAGTCCTTGCCCCACCAGTCCGGGTCGCGGGTGAAGGTGATGGTGCTGCCGGAGTCGATCTTGCTGACCTTGTACGGGCCGCTGCCGAGCGGGGCTTCGTAGCCGCCGCCGTTGGCGAAGTCGCGGGTTTTCCACCAGTGCTCGGGAAACACCGGCAAGGTGGCGATATCCAGCGGCAGGGTGCGGTTTTCATTGCTGGAAAAATCGAAGCGCACCTGGCGCTCGCCTTCGACTTCGACGTGCTTGACGTCGGCGAACAGGGTGCGAAAGCGCAGGCTGCCTTGGGTCATCAATAGATCGAAGCTGTAACGCACGTCTTCGGCGGTGATTGGCGTGCCGTCGGCGAAGCGCGCCTTGGGGTTCAGGTAGAAGCGCAGGGACAGGCCGTCGTCAGCGCGCTCCATCTTCTCGGCGACCAGGCCGTAGACGGTGTAGGGCTCATCCAGGGAGCGCTGCGCCAGCGGGGCGTAGAGCCAGCCGTCGACCTGGGAGACGCCGATGCCTTTGTCGATGTACGGCAGCACATGGTCAAAACGCCCGATCTCGATCGCCGAGCGCCGCAGGCTGCCGCCTTTGGGCGCGTTGGGGTTGGCGTAGTCGAAATGGCTGAAGCCGGCGGGGTACTTGGCCGGTTCGCCGTAGACCGTGAGGTAGGTCTGCGGGGCCGCGATCACAGCGGTGCTGGCCAGCAGCAGGGCCAGGGCGGAGCTGCAGAGTTTTATGGAAAAAGCCAATCGCATTGTCAGCCTTGAGCGCCGGGTGAAGAAGAATAGAGATGTGTACGTTATCGACTTAAGCCTTGCCAGTCATCACATGCACAACGGCCCACCAAAAGGCGGGCCGTTGTTTATAGCATCAGCACAGACTGGATCAGTCCTGGCGGCTGGTGACTTCCAGCAGGTGGTAGCCGAACTGGGTCTTGACCGGGCCTTGCACGGTGTTGACCGGGGCGCTGAAGACGACGGTGTCGAATTCTTTGACCATCTGGCCTGGGCCGAACGAACCGAGGTTGCCGCCGTCGCGGCTGGACGGGCAGCTGGAGTTGGCTTTGGCGATTTCTGCGAAATCGGCGCCGCCTTCGATTTGGGCCTTGAGTTCGTTGCACTTGTCTTCAGTGGACACGAGGATGTGACGGGCGGTGGCTTTGGCCATGGGGAGTAACTCCTTGAATTAAAAAGGGTGAGCGTACCGGATTCAGGCGGTTATTTGTTGGCAAAGTTCCGTTGGGTTTGGGTTGGGTTAGGGTTGGGGGCATATCCGTTGCTGCGGTCACGGCCACTTAG
>NZ_JANLOF010000076.1:0-78109 GCF_025466135.1 Pseudomonas sp. 14P_5.3_Bac1
CAGGGCTGCTTCGCAGCCCAACGCGGGGCAAGCCCGCTCGCCACTGTCGTCGGCAGCTTCAGAACACCGGCCGAGCCGAAGCAATCGCTACCACCACCAGCCCGATAATCAAGTTAATCCCCACCAGCTTGCGATGGTGACCAGAAGGGCATGGGACTATCCAAAGGCTCTAACGCCTCACTGTGGCGAGCGGGCTTGCCCCGCGTTGGGCTGCAAAGCAGCCCCAATAAGGCCACCGCGTTTTTACAGATGTTATGCGCCGTCTGGTTTCAGGGCTGCTTCGCAGCCCAACGCGGGGCAAGCCCGCTCGCCACAGTAATCGGCAGTTTCAGAACATCGGCCGAGCTGAAGCAATCGCCACCACCACCAGGCCGATAATCAGGTTAATCCCCACCAGCTTGCGAATCTGCCCCAGCGCAGCCGCACCCGCCGGCCAGTCCTCGGCCGCTACCGCTGTGCGCAGTTCCGGGAATTTCAACGCCTGGATACGGATAAACAGCGCAGTCATCGCCAGATACAAGCCCATCATCACCTGCACATAGCGCGGTGCGGTCTCAAAACCACTGAAGCGCAGTTGCAGCAGGCCGATGCCGCTGATCGGCAAAACCAGCACCGCCACCCAGACCCACACGAAAAAACGTTGAAACACATTCGCCCACAGCTTGAGCCGGGCAGGGCCCTCAAGTGCCGCCATGGCGGCGGGGCGCAGGATCATCCAGGCGAAAAACATACCGCCGACCCACACCAGGGCGGCCAATACATGCAGGGTGTAAGCGAGGCTAAACGCGGTCATTGTGGTACTCCGTTCTGCGCGGGATTAATTAGCGGGGTATGATAGCGGCCGATCCGAACCACTGAAAATTTATCCAGCGTTTTTTGCGCCCGACTATCCATGATCAGCACTGAACTCAAAACCACGATCCAGGGCGCCTATTCGCGTTTTCTCGAAGCCAAGAGCTTGAAACCGCGCTACGGCCAACGCCTGATGATCGCCGAAGTGGCCAAAGTCCTCGGGGATATCGACACCGACGACGAAGGTCGGCGCAGTGGCGACCCCGCGGTCGTGGCCGTCGAGGCCGGCACCGGTACCGGCAAGACCGTGGCCTACAGCCTGGCCGCGATTCCTACCGCCAAGGCCGCTGGCAAGCGCCTGGTGATCGCCACCGCCACCGTCGCCCTGCAGGAGCAGATCGTCTACAAAGACCTGCCCGACCTGATGCGCAACAGCGGCCTGAACTTCACCTTCGCCCTGGCCAAGGGCCGTGGGCGCTACATGTGCCTGTCCAAGCTCGACGTATTGCTGCAGGAAGGTCACGCCCAGACCGCCACGGCATCGCTGTTCGAAGAGGAAGGCTTCAAGATCGAGGTTGATGAAGTCAGCCAGAAGCTGTTTACCAGCATGATCGAGAAACTTGCCGGCAACAAATGGGATGGCGACCGCGACAGCTGGCCCACCGCCCTGGAAGACGCCGACTGGGCGCGCCTGACCACCGACCACAGCCAGTGCACCAACCGGCATTGCCCCAACTTCGGCCAGTGCGCCTTCTACAAGGCCCGCGAGGGCATGGGCAAGGTCGACGTGATTGTCACCAACCACGACATGGTCCTGGCTGACCTGGCCCTGGGCGGCGGCGCTGTATTGCCGGACCCGCGCGACACCCTTTACGTATTCGACGAAGGGCACCACTTGCCCGATAAGGCCATCGGCCATTTCGCCCACTACACCCGTTTGCGTTCCACCGCCGACTGGCTCGAAACCACCGCCAAGAACCTGACCAAATTGCTCGCCCAGCACCCGTTGCCCGGCGATCTGGGCAAGCTGATCGAGCAGGTGCCGGAGCTGGCGCGCGAGATCAAGACCCAGCAGCAATTCATGTTCAGCGCCTGCGAGCAGGTCGCCGACTTCAAACCCGGCGAAGACGTTGAAGGCCGCGAACGGCCGCGTCATCGCTTCGTCGGCGGCTTGATCCCCGAGCACATGCGTGAAATGGGTATCGAGCTGAAGAAAGGCTTCTCACGGCTGACCGACCTGTTCACCCGCCTGACCGACCTGCTCAAGGAAGGCATGGACGGCGAGGTCAACATCGGTATCGCCAGCAACCAGGCCGAGGAATGGTACCCCCTGTTCGGCAGTCTGCTGTCGCGCGCCCAGGGTAATTGGGAGCTGTGGACCGCCTTTACCGTCGAAGACCCGGAAGACAACCCGCCCATGGCGCGCTGGCTGACCTTGTCCGAAAGCGGTGCGCTGTTTGATATCGAGGTCAACGCCAGCCCGATCCTCGCCGCCGAAATGCTGCGCCGCAACCTGTGGAACGTGGCCTACGGCTGCCTGGTGACCTCGGCCACGCTGACCGCGCTGGGCACTTTCGACCGCTTCCGCATGCGTGCCGGCCTGCCGAAAAAGGCCGTCACCGCCGTGGTGCCGAGCCCGTTTCACCATGCCGATGCCGGTGTGCTGCGAGTGCCGGACCTCAAGGCCGACCCTCGCGACGCGGCCGCGCACACCGCCGCGATCATCCGCGACTTGCCGGACCTGGTGGAAGGTTCACGCGGCACCCTGGTGCTGTTCTCCTCGCGTAAACAGATGCAGGACGTGTTCGACGGCCTTGACCGCGACTGGCGCAAGCAGGTGTTCATCCAGGGCAACCTGTCCAAGCAGGAAACCTTGAACAAGCACAAAGCGCGTGTTGATGGCGGTGATTCCAGCGTGTTGTTCGGCCTGGCCAGTTTCGCCGAAGGCGTGGACTTGCCCGGCGCCTACTGTGAACACGTGGTGATCGCCAAGATCCCGTTCTCGGTACCGGATGACCCGGTCGAGGCGGCCTTGGCCGAATGGATCGAAGCCCGTGGCGGTAACCCGTTCATGGAAATCTCGGTGCCGGATGCTTCCTTGAAGCTGGTCCAGGCCTGCGGGCGCTTGCTGCGTACCGAGGAAGACCGGGGCACCATCACCTTGCTCGACCGCCGTTTGGTCACGCAACGCTATGGCAAGGCTATCCTCAATGCTTTGCCGCCTTTCAGGCGCGAAATTTCTTAAGCCACTGTGGGCGAATTCGCCCACTTCGTGGTCTATCTCACTGCCAACGCTTTACGTCATCAGGCCATTCACCGGCCGTTTGGGAGAACCTTGTTCGTATGATTCGCACGCTGCCCGCTCTGTTTGCCTTGTTGTTCGCCGCGCCCTTGATGGCCGCGCCTGCCGGGCAACAAACGCTGTTCAATTTCGTCCGGCCTGCCGATGTGGTCAAGGTCGCGACCCAGGACGCGAGCCTGCCGCAATACAACGCCGAACAAACCGCTGAGGGCGAGGTGCTGCGCCGCATCACCTTCAACCCGGCGGCCGAACCGAGCCTGGTGCTCAGCCCGCAGGCCGGCGTGTGGGACTGGTCGCAGTCCGGCGCCATGAGCCTGCGTATCCAAAGCGCCATGGACTGGGCGCTGACCCTCTACGTCAAGGTGCAGAGCACCGACGGCCAGACGCTAGTCAGCCGCATCGACCTGCCGGCCGGCCCCGCCCAAACCCTGCTGATTCCGCTGCAGGCCAACTCGCCGCTGAGCCAGGGCATGAAGGCCGGGCCGCCGATGCCGATTACCTTGGAGGGCCAGCGTGTGCTGTTGACCAGCAGCGCCGGGGCAATCGATCGTAGCCAGGTGGCGTCGGTCACCCTGTCGATGATCAAGCCCAACGCAGCCCAAAGCATCCTGCTGGAACGCTTTGGCGTGCAGGACAGCGAGCCGGTGCTGAAGGCTGCCTACAGCGCGCTGGTGGATGCGTATGGTCAGTCCACGCGCGCGCGTTGGCCGGAAAAAGTCAGCAGCGACGAACAACTCAAAGCCGCAGCGGCCAAGGAGCAGCAACAGCTCAAGGGCTGGCTGGCTGAGCGCGACAAGTCTGCCCTGGACCAATATGGCGGCTGGAACAAAGGCCCGGCGTTCGAAGCAAGCGGCTTTTTCCGCACCGAGAAGCGCGACGGGCGCTGGTACCTGGTGACGCCGGAAGGCCATCCGTTCTACTCCCTGGGCGTCAATACGGTTGCTCCGGACGATAACCAAACCTACGTGGCCGGCCGCGAATGGATGTTTGCCGCGCTGCCCAAGTCCGGTGAGCCGTTCGACAAGTATTACGGCAGTGCGGATAACCGTGGCGGCAACGGCGCCGACCAGGGCCGGGGCTTTAATGTGGGGCGTTGGTACGACTTCTATGGCGCCAACCTGCAGCGCACCTATGACACGCAGGGTTTTGACCACAAGCGCTGGGTCACCCACACGCTGGACCGCCTGCAAGCCTGGGGTTTCAACACCGTGGGCAACTGGAGCGACGAGGATTTGGCCAGCGCCGACCGCGTGCCCTACACCTTGCCGCTGTCGATTGTCGGTGACTACGCCAGCATCAGCACCGGCACTGACTGGTGGGGCGGCATGCCCGACCCGTTCGACCCGCGTTTCGCCATGGCCACCGAGCGCGCGGTGGCGATCGCGGCCCGCGATCATCGCGACGACCCGTGGCTGATCGGCTTTTTTGCCGACAACGAGCTGGCCTGGGCCGGCCCTGGCGACGATCCAAAATCGCGTTACGCCCTGGCCTACGGGACCTTGCGCATGACCACCGACGTGCCGGCCAAACGTGCGTTCCTCAAACAACTGCGTGACAAATACCGCAATGAAGAAGGCCTCTCCAAAGCCTGGGGCATTCACCTGTCGGGCTGGGAGCTGATGGAAGACCCCGGCTTCGAGCCACCGATGCCGAGCCCTGAGCACCCGGAAATCGAAGCGGACTTCAAGTACTTCCAGAAGACCTTCGCCGATGCCTATTTCAAGACCATCTCCGATTCGTTGAAGTGGCACGCGCCCAACCAGCTCCTGCTGGGTGGCCGCTACGCCGTCAGCACCCCGGAAGCCGTGGCGTCCTGCGCCCAGTATTGCGATGTGCTGAGCTTCAACATGTACACCCTCAAGCCTCAGGACGGTTACGACTTCGCCGCCCTGCGTGCGTTGGATAAGCCGGTACTGATCACCGAATTCAACTTCGGCTCGGCGGATCGCGGTCCGTTCTGGGGCGGCGTGACTCAGTTGGCCAAGGAAGAAGACCGTGGCGTGGCGTACAGCAACTTCCTCAAGCAAGCCATGGCTGAGCCGTCGATCGTCGGCGTGCATTGGTTCCAATACCTGGATCAACCGGTGACGGGGCGTCTGCTGGACGGTGAAAACGGCCACTTTGGCCTTGTAGGCATCACGGATGTGCCGTTCCAGGGCTTTGTCGACAGCGTGCGCAAGAGCAACCTGGCGGCCGTCGACCAACTGGGCAAGGAGGCCGAAAAAGCCAAGGCCGCCAGCGGGGTGCGCGAGAGCGAAGCCGGCAAGTCGGGGCACGACGGCAGAGGCGCGGGGCAGGGCGCCGGGCATGCTGGCGGTCACTCTGGAAATGGCCATTGATTCATATTTGACGGGTTCACAAAACCGCCAATGACTGGAACAATGTCGGCCACTTATTACGGTGTTTTCCGAGGCGGCTTAGGTGCAGATTCAGGGTCATTACGAGCTCCAGTTCGAAGCGGTACGTGAGGCATTCGCCGCGTTGTTCGATGACCCGCAGGAGCGTGGTGCCGGGCTGTGTATCCAGATCGGCGGCGAAACCGTCGTCGACCTGTGGGCCGGCACCGCCGACAAGGACGGTGCCGAGGCCTGGCACAGCGACACCATCGTCAATCTGTTTTCTTGCACCAAGACCTTCACCGCCGTGACGGCCCTGCAATTGGTGGCCGAGGGCAAGTTGCAACTCGACGCCCCTGTCGCCAACTACTGGCCCGAGTTTGCCGCAGCCGGTAAAGAAGCCATCACCCTGCGCCAGCTGCTCTGCCACCAGGCCGGGTTGCCGGCGATTCGCGACATGCTCCCCGCCGAAGCCCTCTATGACTGGCAACTGATGGTCGACACCCTGGCGGCCGAAGCCCCATGGTGGACGCCCGGCCAAGGCCACGGCTACGAGGCCATCACGTATGGGTGGCTGGTCGGTGAATTGTTGCGTCGCGCCGACGGGCGTGGGCCCGGTGAATCAATTGTTGCGCGGGTTGCGCGGCCATTGGGGCTGGACTTTCATGTTGGCCTGGCGGACGAAGAGTTTTATCGCGTTGCGCATATAGCGCGCAGCAAAGGCAATATGGGCGATGAAGCCGCTCAACGATTATTGCAAGTTATGATGCGCGAACCTGCGGCCATGACAACGCGTGCATTTGCCAACCCACCGTCTATTCTGACAAGCACTAATAAGCCCGAATGGCGGCGCATGCAGCAGCCGGCGGCAAATGGTCACGGTAATGCGCGTAGCCTGGCGGGGTTTTATAGCGGATTGTTGGACGGTAGTTTGCTCGAAGCGGACATGCTCGAACAATTGACCCGCGAACACAGTATCGGGCCGGATAAAACTTTATTGACACAAACCCGTTTCGGCTTGGGCTGCATGTTGGATCAACCGCACTTGCCCAATGCGACGTTCGGCCTTGGCCCACGTGCGTTTGGGCATCCGGGGGCGGGTGGTTCGGTCGGTTTTGCCGATCCGGAACATGATGTAGCATTTGGTTTCGTGACTAATACACTGGGGCCTTATGTACTTATGGACCCGCGTGCACAGAAGTTGGTCGGAATATTGGCCGGTTGTCTGTAAAGAGCTTGCTGTTTCACGTTTTTTTGTTACAAAGGCAACTATAAGAAGGCGCTGAACGAAATTTTGTAACTTTAATGTTCTGTAAGCGTCTGTTTAACGGGTCAACCAGACCCTCCGGTTTTTTCTCATTTTGTGGATATCTCATGTTATCGAACAAGTCCTTGGCACTGGCGCTGTGCCTCACAATTACGGGTTGCGCACAAACTCCACAAAATGATGCCGAAGGTGGGCATTGGTGGTCATTTGGATCAGACAAGGCTGCTACCAAGGACGCAGTAACCAAAACCGACGCCATGCCGGATGCAAAACCAGCCGCTGGCGCCAAGCCTGCAGCCCCGGTTGCCGCCGCCGCTGCTCCAGCGCCTGCCGCTGCTGCCGCCCCTGCGCCCGTAGCCAAGGCCGAGACCGGCTCCAGCTGGTGGCCGTTCGCCTCTAAAAGCGCCGATGAAAAAGCGGCTGATGCCAAAGCCGATCTGAAAGCCGACCTCAAGGCTGCAGACCCGACGACCCCGGCAGTCGCCAAGACCGACACCGACACCAAGTGGTGGTGGCCTTTCGAAAGCAAGCCAAAACCATTGGCCAAGGTCGACGTGACCAACGTGCCGATGCCTGACCCGAAAATCACTCAAGCCTGGCTGGACGACTATGAGCCGCGCCTGCGTGCGGCCATCAAGGACAGCAACCTGCAATTGGAGCGTCGCGAGAACGTATTGGTCGTGATCGCCCCGGTTGATGGCTCTTACAACCCGAAACGCCCGGCAATGCTGCTGCCGGTTACGTTGGGCCCGTTCACTCGCGTGGCCAAGGCGGTTGAAGGCGATCCGAAAACCGCTGTGTTGGTCTTAGGCCACGTCGACACCAATGGTGCCGAGCCCGCGAGCCAGGCGTTGACCCGCGAGCGCGCGCAGTCCATCGCTTCGATTTTCAGCCTCAGCGGCTTGAAGCAGGATCGCCTGATGATGCGTGGCATGGGCGACCTTATGCCGCGGGCTGCCAACGATAGCAATCAGGGGCGTGCGCTGAACCGTCGCATGGAAATCATGTTCACTCAGCGTACAACGATGTTGGCGTTGTTGAGCAAGTACAACTCGGGCAAGCCACCGGTTGCGGAAATGGTTGCCGTGCAGACCGCACCCGCTCCCGTACCGGCGCCTGCTGCGAAAAAAGCCGCCCCGGCGAAAAAGGCTCCGGTCAAGAAAGCCGCTGCCAAGCCCGTTGCGAAAAAAGCGGCCGCCAAGCCGGCCGCGAAAAAAGCCGCACCCAAGGCCGACGCTCCAGCGACAAACGACCAGGCGAAAAACTGATCTGCTGAACCAGAAGGATAAAGCCGCATGACCCAGGCACTGGCCGATATGCGCCGTGACTACACACGGGACGGTTTGAGCGAGGCCCAGGCCCCGGGCGAGCCGTTTGCATTGTTCCACCAGTGGTTTGCCGATGCGGTGAAAACCGAGCAGCCACCGGTGGAAGCCAATGCCATGACTCTGGCCACGGTCGACCAGGACGGTCGTCCGCACTGTCGTATCCTGTTGCTCAAGGGCCTGGATACACAGGGTTTTACCTTCTTCACCAATTATCAGAGTGCCAAAGGCGAACAGCTTGCGGCACAGCCGTTTGCAGCCATGACCTTCTTCTGGCCCACCCTGGAGCGCCAAGTGCGCATCGAAGGGCGGGTGGTCAAGGTCACGCCCGAAGAGTCGGATGCTTATTTTCAGGTCCGCCCGTTGGGCAGCCGTCTTGGGGCTTGGGCGTCGCCGCAGAGCCGGGTCATCCGTGATCGCGAAGAGCTGCAAGACTTGCTCAAGGCTACCGAGCAGCGTTTCAGCGACATCCAACCCGATTGCCCTGAGCATTGGGGCGGGTATCGCCTGCTGCCCGAGCGCATCGAGTTCTGGCAGGGTCGCGCCAGTCGCCTGCATGATCGCCTCAACTACCGCCTGCAAGCCGGCGAGTGGACTCGTGAGCGCCTCGCGCCCTGAGTTTCACCTTTCGTCACCTCGTTCGAATGTTGCCCGCCACGGCGAAGTCTTTATCCATAAGTCTTCGGCGTGTGCTGCTGCGCGACTACAATAATGATGAACGCGTCCATGACATTCTTCGGAACAGTTGAGTGCAACCGTTCGTCTATTTTTCTGGTGCTGGCAGTCTGTACTAAGGCTGAATGAAAGCAATTTTCTGCGGTGCTCGCCGTGACAGGCGCCAAGCCGCAGCGTCTAATGAATACCTGTCCTTTGGAGTTGATGCTATGCGTAAGTCCGTTTTACTAGTTGCCTGCTTTACCACCCTGTCGTTGCTGTTGGGTGGCTGCGCCTCGAGTCTGACCGGCGACTCGTACTCCCGTGACGAGGCGCGTCGTGTACAGACCGTTCGCATGGGCACCATTGAATCCCTGCGTCCAGTGAAAATCGAAGGCACCAAGACCCCAATTGGCGGCGCTGCTGGCGCAGTCATCGGCGGCGTTGGCGGCAGCGCCATCGGCGGCGGCCGTGGCAGCATTGTTACCGCTGTGATCGGCGCCGTAGCCGGCGGCCTGCTGGGCTCGGCCACCGAAGAAGGCCTGACCCGCACCCAAGGCGTGGAAATCACCGTTCGCGAAGACGACGGCAGCATGCGTGCCTACGTCCAAGCCGTGCAGGAAAATGAAATCTTCCGCATCGGCGACCGTGTACGCATCATGACCGTTGACGGTACCAGCCGCGTTACTCGCTAAACGCCGGCCCTGAAATACAAAACCCCAACCGAGTGATCGGTTGGGGTTTTTTATTGCAAGCGCGGTGTGCCGCGCACGCTGCGTGACGTCAAACCTGGAAGTGCTTGACCATCGTGTTCAACTCATGCGCCAGGCTGGCGAGGGATTGCGAGGCTGCAGTCGTTTGAGTCGAGCCCTCTGCCGACTGAATCGACAGCTGCTGAATGTTCAGCAAGTTGCGATCGACTGCTCGAGCAACGTCGGCTTGTTCCGCCGCCGCCGTGGTAATCACCAGATTGCGGTCATTGATCTCATCGTTGGCAGCCAGAATGTCAGCCAGCGCTTGTTGCGCCAGCTCCGCCAGCCCCAAGGTTTGCTGAGTCATGGCGCTGCTGTCGAGCATGGTGTTGACGGTGCTGGCCGTGTTGGCCTGAATGCTGCCGATCATCTGCTCGATTTCCTGGGTCGATTGGGCGGTGCGATGGGCCAGTGCACGAACCTCGTCGGCGACCACGGCGAAACCACGTCCGGCCTCACCGGCACGCGCAGCTTCGATGGCGGCGTTAAGCGCCAGCAGGTTGGTTTGCTCGGCAATGGTGCGGATCACATCGAGTACTTTGCCGATGCCTTTAGCCTGTTCGGCGAGGCCGCCAACTTGCCCTGAGCTGACCTCGACCCCACGGGTCAGCGCCTGGATCGAATTCAATGCCTCGCCCATGCGCTGTTGGCCCTTCAACGCAATGCTGCGCGATTCCTGGGACAGGTCGGAGGTCGATGCCGCGTTTCGCGCAACCTCCTCAATCGCGGTGGTCATCTGAGTGACAGCCGTGGCTGCCTGCTCGATTTCGCCATGTTGCTGTTGCAGGTCGCGGCTACCCTCGGCGGTGACGGCATTCAACTCTTCGGCCGCAGCGGCTAGCTGGCTGGATGAGCCGGTGATTTGCCGCAAGGTCTGCACCAGGTTGTTTCGCATGGTTTCTTGCGCCCGCAGCAGGCGGGTGGCTTCGTCATTGCCCGTAGGGTTTATGGGATGGGTGAGGTCGCCCTTGGCGATGGTTTCGGCCACCTGCACCGCTTCAATGATGGGGCCGGTAATGCTGCGGGTCAGTAACCAGGCCACCAGCACTGTGCCGGCACTGACCAGCAAAATGACGATGGTGATGCCGCTCACCGCATGTTGGTAAGCGCCTACGGAGGTTTGGCCGGCCTGTTCGGCGCCTTTGTTGGCGAGGTCGATCAACTGGTCGAAGTTCTTGGTCATCTGCTCGTAGCTTTCTCGAATGCTGTTGAGAAAGTCGCGGGCGCCGGCTTTGTCGCCCGAGCGCGAGCGCTTGAGCATTTCGGTATGGTTCTTCGCGTAGGCATCCAGGCTTTGGTTAAACACATCCAGTCGCGATTTTTCCTCGGATGTGCGTAGCAGCGCGGCATATTGGGTCAGCTGTTCCTTGACGCTTTTCAGGCGGCCAGCGGATTTGTCTTCATAGGTCTGCATCTCCGCATCGCTTGCCGACAGGATGTGCGCCATTTCGCCCAAGCGAAAACGGTCGAGCGACGCGTTGGCCAGGGCCAGAATCCTGACACGCTGCATCCAGTTGTTCTGAATGTCGGCAGCCTGGGACTGGACTTCGCCAATCTGCTTGAGGGCGAACAGACCGAGAAACACACTCAGCGACGCAATAGCTGCGAAGCCAATGAAGGCTCTGGCAGCGATTCTTATATTTCTCAGGAACATGGGATTTTCGCTCGGGCTGGATACGCGTTGGAGAGCTGTGTCGGGCGGGTGTCCCTGGCAGGAACAGTGCTAGCGACACAATCACTAATCGGCGGCGCGCGCAAAGTCTTTAGGCGTTTGAGGCAAGTGTCCTCTTCAGAAAGAGAAAAACCCCAATCGGGCTCACCGATTGGGGCTTTTGGTTGCCTTCAGAACCCTCAGGCTTTCTTGCGACTCGCCATCGCGGTCACGGCATAACCCATACACGCGGCCAGGATCGACCCGGTCAGAATGCCCATTCGATCCTCCCCGGCGAATTCGCTGGCACCCGGCACGAACGCCAGTGAGCCGACAAACAGGCTCATGGTAAAGCCGATACCGCACAGGATCGCCACCCCGAACACCTGGCCCCAGTTCGCGCCGCTGGGCAGCGCGGCAAGGCCGGTCTTGATGGCGAGCCAAGTGAGGCCGAATACGCCGATGGTCTTGCCGATCAACAGGCCGGCGGCGATGCCCATGGGCACATGGTGAGTGAAGCTTTCCAGGCTCACGCCGGCCAGGGAAACGCCCGCGTTGGCGAAGGCAAACAGCGGCAGGATGGCGTAGGCCACCCAGGGGTGCAGGGCGTGTTCCAGTGTCTTCAGGGGCGAGGGCTCGGCATTTTTGGTGCGCAGCGGGATGCAGAAGGCCAGGGTCACGCCGGCCAGCGTGGCGTGCACGCCACTTTTGAGCACACACACCCACAGGATCAGACCGATGATCAGGTAGGGCCCGAGTTTGATCACGCCCAGGCGGTTCATCGCGATCAAGGCAATCAGGCATGCGCCCGCACCCGCCAGAGCAGCACCGGACAGGTCCGCGGAGTAGAACACGGCGATGACGATGATTGCGCCGAGGTCATCAATGATGGCCAGGGTCATCAGGAACAGTTTCAGCGACACCGGCACGCGCTTGCCCAGCAGGGCCAGCACGCCCAGTGCAAAAGCGATGTCGGTGGCCATGGGGATCGCCCAGCCGGAGAGTGCGGCGGGGTAGTCCTTGTTGATCGCCCAGTAGATCAGCGCCGGCACCACCATGCCGCCAATGGCTGCGGCGCCCGGCAGTACCACTTGCGAGGGTTTGGACAGGTGGCCATCGAGCAGCTCGCGCTTTACCTCCAGGCCGATCAGCAGGAAGAACAGGGCCATCAGGCCGTCGTTGATCCACAGCAGGGCAGGCTTGGCGATTTTCAGCGCGCCAATCTGTGCCACCACTGGTACGTCGAGAAAGGCGTTGTAGAGGTGCGACAACGGTGAATTGTTGATGATCAGCGCCAAGGCCGCAGCGGCGATCAACAACAGACCGCTGGCGGCTTCCAGCTGGAAGAAACGGGTGAAAGTGCTACGCAGAGGCAAGGGATGCTCTCCAATCCAGGTTCAATAGGTGGGTACCCTAACCCGTACCGTTAGTTGTTAAAACAAAAGTTATATTCTTATTTGTTATAAGGGGCGGGCAGAGTCGGCGTTGCGCCAGAGCCTAGCAATTGTGTGTCTATTTGAGTCGCCACTGTATCTGTGTGCAGTGTAGGAAACTCCCTAAAATTGGCGCTGAAATCTTTAGAGACGCACCTTATGAGCGACCACCGTACCTGGGCCCGCGAAGCCATTCGCATCATTGAAGCGGACTTCCAGCGCAGCGCCGACACGCACCTGATCCCTTTGCCGTTGCCGGGGTTGCCGGGTATCGAGTTGTACTTCAAGGACGAATCCAGCCACCCCACCGGCAGCTTGAAGCATCGGCTGGCCCGTTCACTGTTTCTGTACGCGCTGTGTAATGGCTGGCTCAAGCCGGGCGCGCCGGTGATTGAGGCCTCCAGTGGGTCGACGGCCATTTCGGAAGCGTATTTCGCGCGCCTGCTTGGCCTGCCGTTCATTGCGGTGATGCCGGCCACCACGTCTCAGGAGAAGATCGCCCAGATCGCTTTCTACGGCGGCAAGAGCCATCTGGTGAAGGATCCGACGCAGATCTACGCCGAGTCCGAGCGGTTGGCGCAGGAAAGTGGCGGTCACTTCATGGACCAATTCACCTATGCCGAGCGCGCGACGGACTGGCGGGCGAACAACAATATCGCCGAGTCGATCTTTCAACAGATGCGCTTTGAGCATTACCCCGAGCCGAGCTGGTTGATTTCCAGCCCTGGCACCGGCGGCACCACCGCGACCCTGGGGCGTTACGTGCGCTATCGCCAGCATTGCACCCGCGTGCTGTGCGCCGACGCCGAACGCTCGGTGTTCTTTGACTATTACCAGACGGGCGACGCCAGCTTGCGCCTGGATTGCGGTTCGCGGATCGAAGGGATCGGTCGCCCACGCGTCGAGGCGTCGTTTTTGCCCAAGGTGATTGATGCGATGGTCAAGGTGCCGGATGCGTTGTCACTGGCGGCCATGCATTACCTGGCCGAGCGTCTGGGGCGGCGGGTCGGTGGTTCCAGCGGGACTAACCTGATCGGTGCCTTGGTGGCGGCCCAGCAGATGCAAGCGGCGGGGGAGTCTGGGTCGATCGTGGCGATTTTGTGTGACGGGGGAGAGCGGTACGCCACTACTTACTACGATCAGGCGTGGCTCGCCGGGCAAGGGTATGCGTTGGGCGGGCTGATTGCGGCTGTTGCGGCCAGTGTTGAACGCGGTGAGCCGTTGCCGGAGACAATCCTGCGCGCAAACATCTGAACACCGGCAAAAACCAATGTGGGAGCTGGCTTGCCTGCGATGGCAGAGTCTCAGTCGCCGAACTTATCGACTGAACCACCGCCATCGCAGGCAAGCCAGCTCCCACCTTTGATCGGGGTTGGCTGTAACAGAGTGCTTAGGCCTCGATGCCCAACATATCCCGCGCCAGCGCCTCGGCAATCCGAATCCCGTCAACGCCCGCCGACAGAATCCCACCGGCATAACCCGCACCTTCACCGGCCGGGAACAAACCTTTCACGTTCAAGCTCTGCATCGACTCGTTACGGGTAATCCGCAGCGGCGAGGACGTGCGCGTCTCGATCCCGGTCAGCACCGCATCGTGCAACGAGTAGCCTTTGATCTGCTTCTCGAATGCCGGCAACGCTTCACGAATTGCTTCGATGGCAAAGTCCGGCAAGGCCAGGGCCAAGTCACCCAGCGACACACCGGGCTTGTAGGACGGTTCCACGCTGCCGATGGCCGTGGACGGCTTGCCCGCGATGAAATCCCCCACCAGTTGCGCCGGGGCCTCGTAGTTGCTGCCGCCGAGGATGTAGGCGTGGGACTCCAGGCGCTCCTGCAACTCGATACCCGCCAGCGGGCCACCCGGGTAATCCACCTCCGGCGTGATGCCGACGACGATGCCGGAGTTGGCATTACGTTCGTTACGCGAGTACTGGCTCATGCCGTTGGTTACCACGCGGTTCGGCTCGGACGTGGCCGCCACCACCGTGCCGCCCGGGCACATGCAGAAGCTGTAGACCGAGCGGCCGTTCTTGGCGTGGTGCACCAGCTTGTAGTCGGCCGCGCCGAGTTTCGGATGCCCGGCGTATTTGCCCAGGCGCGCCGCGTCGATCAGCGATTGCGGGTGTTCGATCCTGAAACCCACCGAGAACGGCTTGGCCTCCATGTACACGCCACGCCCGTGCAGCATGCGGAAGGTGTCGCGGGCGCTGTGGCCCAGGGCCAGGATCACGTGCTTGGAGAGCAGTTGTTCGCCACCGTCGATAACCACGCCGTTCAGCTGGCCGTCTTCGATCAGCACATCGGTAACGCGCTGTTCGAAACGCACTTCACCGCCCAGGGCGATGATCTGCTGGCGCATGTTTTCCACCACGCCGGTCAGGCGGAACGTGCCGATGTGCGGCTTGCTGACGTAGAGGATCTCTTCCGGCGCACCGGCCTTGACGAACTCGTGCAGGACCTTGCGACCGTGGAATTTCGGGTCCTTGATCTGGCTGTAGAGTTTGCCGTCGGAGAAGGTCCCGGCGCCGCCTTCACCAAACTGCACGTTGGACTCGGGGTTGAGCACGTTTTTGCGCCACAGGCCCCAGGTGTCTTTGGTGCGCTGGCGCACTTCCTTGCCGCGCTCGAGGATGATCGGCTTGAAGCCCATCTGCGCGAGCAGCAGCCCGGCGAAAATCCCGCACGGACCAAACCCCACCACGATTGGCCGTTCGACCAGGCCTTCCGGCGCCTGACCCACCACCTTGTAGCTGACATCCGGCGCCGGGTTGACGTTGCGGTCATCGGCGAACTTGAGCAACAGGGCGGCTTCGCCTTTCACGTTCAGGTCGATGGTGTAGATGAAGCACAGCTCCGACGACTTTTTGCGGGCGTCATAGCTGCGTTTGAACAGGGTGAAATCGAGCAGGTCATCACTGGCGATGCCCAGGCGCTGCACGATGGCAGGCCGCAGGTCTTCTTCGGGATGGTCGATGGGCAGCTTGAGTTCGGTGATTCGTAACATGACGGGATCCGGTAGGCGGCAGACAAAAAGGCCGGCTGTTTTGCAAACCGGCGATTATAAGCCCCAAAGGCGGTTTTCCGACACGTTAAAACAGCGTTGGGCCGAATCAGTCGTCGCGAGAACCGCCGAATGCCGCGCAACCACGCTGCACTTGGCCGTTGACGCGCAATTCGGCGGTCATGTGTTGCAGGCTGCCGCTGACGCTGTCGATGCAACGCTGCGGCGCGACCCAGAGTTCGATGTGCTGGTTATTGGCTTCGGTCATCAGGTTGAAACGGCCGTCGCCCAGTTGCTCTTCCACAAAAGGCACCGCCAAGGGTGGCTGACCTTCGCGCTCCAGCACCATGCCCTTGGCGGTCACATTCATCGCCCAGGCGGGTTTATGGCCATTGGCGCGCAGCACCATGCGCTTGAAGTCCGGGTCGTTGCACGCCGAGGTCGAACGCTCCATGCGATAAAGCTGTTGCAGCTCTACCGATCCCTGGGTGCCAGTGGCAACCCCGGAGAACTTGCCGCGCAAGTCGGCAAACAATGCGCCCTGTTGGCCAGCCAGGGAGGCGGCTTCCTGCAGGATGCTGGTGCCGCCGGCGTCGTTGACCACGTAGTTGCGTTTGTCACCGCAAGGCTGGAACAACAGCTTGCCGTCAACGGCCGTCAATTCACCCTGCATGCGGGTCAACCCGGCGGTAGACGGCTTTGCCGGCTCGCTCTCGAACATCTGGCAAGCGGTGAACAGAGGCAGCAGGGCAAACAGAACTAGGGTACGGGCGGCGCGCATTTATCGGGTCTCCAAACAAGTGCCGCCACGTTACGCAGGCTGACGCCGCACCACAACCCCAGCGCCCTGCTTCAGGCAAATCTGACAGACGCCGGATTCAGCCGACGATAAACGTCTGACCGGTCTGCAAGCCTTCTACGCTTTTGGCGTAGGCCAGTGCCACGTCGGCACCCGGAGCCGGTTTGTAACCGCGGAAATACGGGGCATAGCTGCCCATGGCTTCCAGCAGGACCGTCGGGCTCACGGCGTTGACGCGCAGGCCGCGTGGCAATTCGATCGCCGCGGCTTTGACGAAGGCGTCAATCGCGCCGTTGACCAGTGCGGCCGAGGCGCCGGTACGGATCGGGTCACGGTTGAGGATGCCGCTGGTGAAGGTGAACGAGGCGCCATCGTTGGCATATTCGCGGCCGATCAGCAGCAGGTTGACCTGGCCCATCAGCTTGTCGCGCAAGCCCAGTTCAAAATCGCTTTCGCTCATTTCACCCAGCGCCACGAAATTCACGCTACCGGCCGCGCAGATCAGGGCATCGAACTTGCCGGTCTGTTCAAACAGCTTGCGGATCGACGCGCTGTCACTGATATCCACCTGGAAATCGCCGCGTGTGCGACCGATGCTGATCACGTCGTGACGCTGAGCCAGTTCTGCCTTGACTGCCGAGCCGACCGTGCCGCTGGCGCCAATCAATAGAATTTTCATCGTGCTGTTCCTCCACGGGTAAGTGAAGGTTCAGTCTAGTGTGGCTTTTCAGGTGGATAAACGTGCTAATAGGCAACCTTTGGTTTTCAAACGGAAACAATCCATGAGCGATATGGATGACCTGGCGGCCTTTGCCGTTCTGATCGAAGCCGGTAGTTTTACCCTGGCGGCCGAGCAGCTGGGGTGCAGCAAGGGCCAGTTGTCCAAGCGTATCAGCCAGTTGGAGGCGCAGTTTTGCGTGGTGTTGCTGCACCGCACCACCCGCAAGCTCAGCCTGACCGCAGCCGGTGCAGCGCTGTTGCCCCAGGCTCAGGCGTTGGTAGTCCAAGTGGAACGCGCCCGTCAGGCATTGGCGCGGCTCAAGGACGATTTGGCCGGGCCTGTGCGTATGACGGTTCCGGTGTCGTTGGGAGAAACCTTCTTCGATGGCTTGCTGCTGGAGTTCTCCAAACAGTACCCCCAGGTGCAGATCGAACTGGAATTGAACAACCGGTATCGAGACCTGGCGCGGGATGGGTTTGACTTGGGCGTGCGTTCCGGCGCTATCGAAAACGAGCGCCTGGTGGCCAAACCGCTGCTGGCCTGGCATGAAATGACCTGCGCCAGCCCGGCCTACCTGGAGCAACACGGCGAGCCGCTGACCCCGGCAGACCTGGCAACGCACACCTGCCTGCTCAACAGCCACTACAGCGGGCGTGAAGAATGGCTGTACCACCAGCAGCACGAACTGCTGCGAGTACGGGTCAGTGGCACCTTTGCCTCCAACCATTACAACCTGTTGAAAAAGGCCGCACTGGTGGGCGCCGGGATCGCCCGCCTGCCGTCCTACGTGTTACCCGCGGAACTGGCTGACGGGAGATTGCGCTGGCTCCTGCGCGATTATCAGACGCGGAGCATGCCGATGTACCTGGTTCACCCGTATCAGGGTGGTTTGCCGCGTCGCACCCAGGTGCTGGCCGATTACCTGGTGGATTGGTTCAAGCGCGGCGGCGAGGCCCTGGACCGTCTTCAGCGGTAGCGGCGTGCGATCAGATGGTCGATGGACAGGCAGCCCGGGCCCTTGGCGACCAACAGCAGCAGCACGGTGATCCAGGTGCCGTGGGTCGGGTAGGCGTCCGGGTAAACGAAGAGTTGAATGGTCAACGTCATGCCGATCAGGGCCAGGGCTGAAAACCGCGTGGCAAAGCCCACCAGGATCAGCACCGGGAAGAAATGCTCGGCAAACGCCGCCATGTGCGCGGCGACTTCCGGTGACAGCAAGGGCACGTGGTATTCACTGCGAAACAGCGGCAGTGTGGACGCCGCAAGACGCGGCTCGCCGAATTGGAGCGTGCCGCCGATCAAGTCGATGGCAAAGCCCTCGACCTTGGTCTGCCCGGATTTCCAGAACACCGCCGCAATGGAAAATCGTGCGAGAAAGGCGATCAGGCTGTAGGGGATTTTCTCGAACAGTGCGATGACCCGATTGACCAGACTCGAAGGGAATGTGTTCATGGCAATACCTTTTGTTCGAGGTGCAAATGAGTGATGGCGTCGTGGCTGATCAACAGGGCCAGGCATTGGTTCAGGTCGAACTGCGCCGACGCTTCAAGCGCGTGCTGCACCGCCGTCTCCAGTGCCGCGCCGTGATTCAGGCTGTCGATGAACGCCACCGAGCCGCTGTCGATGGCGAATACCTTGACCGCCAAGCCTTGGCGTAACACCAGCGCGCTTTGGGCGTGCCAGGGATTCAGGGTGGCCAGGCCACCTTCGGTCTGGTGCGCAGCCCATACCGCCACTACCGCGTAGGCGCTATTCAAGGTGGCCAGGGATGGATGCAGATGCAGGCGCAGGTTGCCCAGGTCTGTCTGGCCTTGCAGCGTTTGGAGAATGGCTTGCTGGTCCAGCGGCTGGGTGTCTGCCGCGTGATAGGCGCAAACCCGCAAGCGCTCGAGCCTTGCGACGTCAGCCAGGTAGGGCACGCTGGCCGCCGGCTCAAAGGCCTGAATAAACCCTGCGAACGCGCTGCCGTATTCGCTCATCAGCGGGCTGGTGGGCGGGCATGCCTGTACAAACACGCCGGCCATGGCGCGAAAAAACTCATCGCCGACCAACTGCAAGGTCACCGGGTAAGCGGTCGCCAATGCGTTGATCAATGCGCTGTGGACATTGTTGCGATACACCGCAAAACGGCTGGCCGGGTCGGCGCCATTGCGGCTGAACAGGCCGTCGGGGCACGCCAGGTCGGGATCGATCAAGGCGTCGGCAAACGCAGCGTGATGGCTCATACGTTCACCTGCGACAGATGCCAGTCGGCGTGTTGAGCTTCGGCATGCAGCACACTGAACGCAGGCACCTGGTTATCCCGCTCGATCAGCGTGGCCATTGGGCCCGTGCGCGTGAGTACCTGTTCGTATAACTGCCACACCGCGTTATCGATGGGCGCGCCATGGTCGTCGATCAGCAGGCAATCGCCCAAACTGTCAGTGTCTTCGGCAAAACCCGCCAGATGTATCTCCCCGACGGCATGTAATGGCAGTGCGTCGATGTAGGAAAGCGGCTCGCGCTGGTGATTGATGCACGACACATAAACGTTGTTGACGTCCAGCAGCAGGCCGCAGCCCGTGCGGCGGATGACCTCGCTGATGAAGTCCGTTTCGTCCAGGGTGGAGCGCTCGAATTGCAGATAGGTCGACGGATTTTCCAGCAGCATCGGCCGCTTGAGCGTGCTTTGCACCTGATCGATGTGCTCGCACACCCGGTTTAGCGTGGCGGCGTCGTAGGCCAGGGGCAGCAAGTCATTGAGAAACACCGGGCCGTGGCTCGACCAGGCCAGGTGTTCGGAAAACGAGTGGGGTTGATAGCGTTCGATCAGCAAGGCCAACCGCGCCAGGTGCTCACGGTTCAGTGGGCCTTCACCGCCGATGGACAGGCCCACGCCGTGCAGTGACAGCGGGTACTGCTCGCGGATCAACCCCAGGTAGTGATGGAACGGCCCGCCGGCCACCATGTAGTTTTCGGCGTGCACTTCAAAAAAACCGATATCGGGCGAGGTCTCGAGCACTTCAATAAAGTGCTCGGTCTTCAGCCCCAGCCCGGCCCGATAGGGGAGGCCGGGCACCTGAGCCGGTGAGACCGTGTGTTGGGGTAAAAGCGTCATCATCAGTACTCAGGCTGCGGGCTGTTTCAGGACTTGGCGGTGAAGGCGGCTGCCTGGCCGAAACCGGTCGGCGAGGTGGAGCTTGGGGTTTTGGCGCAGGTGCCGGCCGGGACCAGTTTCCAGGCATTGGCCTGGTCTTTGACTTTCGAGGTGCCGGCGCAGGAAGTGCCGGCGCCCGCAGCGCAATCGTTCTTGCCGGCTTCAGCGACGCCGAAGCATTTGTCCATCTTGGCGTCGTCGGCGTGGGCCATGTTGGACATTGCGGACAGGCTCAGAGCAGAGCCGAGGGCCAGGATCAGGGTAGCGGCGGACAGTTTAGTGGTCATGGTGTAACTCCTGCGGTGGGTTGAGGTAGCGAGCTTGATTGCCTGCTTACTCCACTAGAGGCGGCAGGGCGAATTTCGTTACAAGTCCGACGACAATAATTTCAAGAAACGCAAAATTTAAGCGTCACACAAAGCAAATGTGGGAGCGGGCTTGCTCGCGAATGCAGTGTGTCAGTCGATAGAAACTTGACTGAGACACTGCATTCGCGAGCAAGCCCGCTCCCACATTTAGATCCAGTTCATACAGCAACCGGATGGTATTAGCCCCCGAGGTAAGCCTCCCGTACCTTCGGATCCGTCAGCAACTGCTCACCCGTGCCTTGCATCACCACCCGGCCGTTTTCCAGCACGTAGGCGCGGTCGGCGATTTTCAGCGCCTGGTTGGCGTTTTGTTCGACCAGGAACACCGTTACACCGTCCTTGCGCAGCTGTTCGATGATGTCGAAGATCTGCTGGATGATGATCGGTGCCAGGCCCAGGGACGGTTCGTCCAACAGCAACAGCTTGGGCTTGCTCATCAGCGCACGGCCGATGGCGAGCATTTGCTGCTCGCCGCCGGACATGGTGCCGCCGCGCTGGCTGAAGCGTTCCTTGAGCCTGGGGAACAGGTGCAACACCTTGTCCATCTGCTCCTGGTAGTCGCCCTTGTCGGTGAAGAACCCGCCCATGGCCAGGTTCTCCTCGACGGTCAGGCGCGAGAACACGCGGCGGCCTTCGGGCACCACCGCAATGCTCTTGCGCATGATCTGCGAGGACTGTTGCCCCACCAGCTCTTCACCCATGTAGCGGATGCTGCCGCTGTGGGCCTGCGGCGAACCGCACAAAGTCATCAGTAAGGTGGATTTGCCGGCGCCGTTGGCACCGATCAGCGTGACGATTTCACCTTGGCGCACTTCCACGTTGACGCTGTGCAGGGCCTGGATCTTGCCGTAGAAAGTGGAAACGTTTTCGAATTGCAGCATTTTACGCTTCCCCCAAATAGGCTTTGATCACTTCAGGATTGTCGCGGATCTGTTCCGGTGTCCCGTCGGCCAGCGGCGTGCCCTGGTTGATCACCACGATGTGGTCGGAAATGCTCATGACCAGTTTCATGTCGTGTTCGATCAACAGCACCGTGGCGTTGTTTTCCTCACGCAACACGCTGATCAGCGCCTTGAGGTCCTCGGTTTCCTTGGGGTTCAGGCCGGCAGCCGGTTCGTCGAGCATGAGGATCCGCGGGCGGGTCATCATGCAGCGGGCGATTTCCAGGCGACGTTGCTGACCGTAGGCCAGGGTGCCGGCAGGGCGGTTGGCGAACTCGGTGAGGTTGACCTTGTCCAGCCAGTACTCGGCGTATTCCATGGCCTCGCGCTCGCTCTTGCGAAACGCCGGGGTCTTGAACAGGCCAGCAAAGAAGTTGGTGTTCAGGTGACGGTGCTGGGCAATCAACAGGTTCTCGACCGCCGTCATGTCCTTGAACAGCCGCACGTTCTGGAAGGTGCGCACCACGCCCTTGCGGGCGATCTCATGACCGGCCAGGCCCTGGATCGGCTGGCCGTCCAGCAGGATGCTGCCACCGCTCGGTTTGTAAAAGCCGGTGAGGCAGTTGAACACCGTGGTTTTGCCGGCGCCGTTGGGGCCGATCAGCGCCACCACCTGTTTCTCTTTCACGGTCAGGGCCACGCCGTTGACCGCCAGCAAACCGCCGAAGCGCATGCTCAAGTTTTCGACTTTCAGGATCTCGCGGCTCATTTGCGCAGCTCCATGTGTGGGCGTTGCATCGGCAGCAGACCTTGGGGACGCCAAATCATCATCAGCACCATCATGGCGCCGAACATCAACATGCGGTATTCGCTGAACTCTCGCATCATCTCCGGCAGCAGGATCATTACGATGGCCGCCAGGATCACGCCCAGCTGCGAGCCCATGCCACCCAGTACGACGATGGCGAGGATGATCGCCGACTCGATAAAGGTGAACGACTCCGGGGTCACCAGGCCTTGGCGCGCCGCGAAGAAGCTGCCGGCGAAACCGGCGAATGTTGCCCCGAGGGTGAAGGCCGAAAGTTTGATGACGGTCGGGTTCATGCCCAACGCTCGGCAGGCGATCTCATCTTCGCGCAACGCTTCCCACGCCCGCCCGATCGGCATGCGCAGCAGACGGTTGATCACGAACAGTGCCGCCAGTGCCAGCAACAGGGCCACCAGGTACAGGAACACCACTTTGCTCACCGGGTTGTAGTCGATCCCGAAGTACTCGTGGAAAGTCTGCATGCCCTCGGCGGCGGTGCGGTCGAACGACAGCCCGAAGAACGTCGGCTTGGGGATGCTGCTGATGCCGTTGGGGCCGCCGGTGATATCGGTGAGGTTACGCAGGAACAGTCGGATGATTTCACCGAAGCCCAGGGTCACGATTGCCAGGTAGTCACCACGCAGGCGCAGCACCGGGAAGCCCAGCAGGAAGCCGAACGTGGCCGCCGCCATACCTGCCAGCGGCAGGCAGATCCAGAAGCCCCAGCCCAGGTAATGCGAGAGCAACGCGTAGGTGTAGGCACCCACGGCGTAGAAGCCCACATACCCCAGGTCGAGAAGGCCGGCCAGGCCCACCACGATGTTCAGGCCCAGGCCCAGCAACACGTAGATCAGGATCAGCGTCGCGATATCCACCGCGCCGCGTGAGCCGAAGAACGGCCAGATCAGCGCGGCCACGATCAGGCCGATGATGATGTAGCGCTGGGTGCGCGGCAGGGTCAGGAACTGGCTGACCTTGGGTGATACCAATGGCCCACGGTTGCCCTTGAACAACGCACCGACCTGCTGGGTGAACAGCACGCGCAGGAACATCAGCACCGAGCACAGGGCGATGATGGTCAGGGTGACGGGACCGGTGCCATGCACTTCCAGGTTGATGCCGACAATGCTCAGCTTGAGGCCGAGTACCGGAAAGGCCACGGCCCATACCAGCAAGGCGCTGAAAAACGCCGATTTAAGATATCTGCTCATACTTTCTCAACCTCCGGACGGCCCAGAATGCCGGTCGGACGGAACAACAGCACCAGAACCAACAGGCCGAACGCCACCACATCCTTGTATTGGTCGCCGAAAATATCGGCACCAAAGGCTTCAGCCACGCCCAGCACCAGACCGCCGAGCATGGCGCCCGGAATACTGCCGATGCCGCCCAATACCGCCGCGGTAAAGGCCTTGAGGCCTACCAGGAAACCGGCGTTGGGGTTGATCACGCCGTACTGCATGCTCAGCAGCACCGCCGCGACGGCCGCCAGCGCAGCACCGATGACGAAGGTCAAGGCAATGATGTTGTTGGTGTTGATGCCCAGCAGGTTGGCCATCTTGATGTCTTCGGCGCAGGCCCGGCAGGCGCGCCCCAGACGGGAGCGGGAAATGAACAGCGTCAGGCCCAGCATCGCCACCAGCGTGACGACGAACACCAGGATCTGCATGTAGGAAATCAGCACTTCTTGTGCGCCACCTGGGCCGAAGGAGATGCTCCCCGGAATCAGGTTGGGAATGGACTTGTCCTTGGAGTCCTGGGACAGCAATACAGTGTTCTGCAGGAATATCGACATGCCGATGGCGGAAATCAGCGGGATCAAACGGTTGCTGCCACGCAAGGGACGATAGGCAACCCGCTCGATGCTGTAGCCGTAGGCACTGGTTACAACAATCGACGCGATAAACGCGGCGGTCATCAACAGCGGCAGGGAGTGGATACCCATCATGGCCAGCCCGGCAAGGGCGATGAAGGCCACGTAGGAACCAATCATGTACACCTCGCCATGGGCGAAGTTGATCATTCCAATGATGCCGTAAACCATTGTGTAGCCAATGGCTATCAAGGCATAGGTGCTGCCAATGGTCAGGCCATTAACCAGCTGTTGGAAAAAATGATAGATCTCAGGCATTACAGCGCTCCTAAAAACCCGATACGCATTTCACTGGTGGAGTCATGTTCCGGCCCTGCGCTGTGTTCTATGAGCACATTTGCACAAAGCGTTTGCCAGCGAACCGCTGGTGACGGTTTTAAGATTTTCAGGTGAGCCAGCGCCCGGATCGCGGGTGACAGGCCCATAAACCTCGTAAAACAAAGCCCACTGCTCTCACAGTGGGCTTGTTGACCAGTAACGCCTGGCTTACTGAGGGGAAACTTCGGTTTTTGGTTTACCGAAGTGCCATTGGTAGACCACGAACTTGAAGTCCTTCAGGTCGCCCTTGGCGTCAAAGCTCAGATCGCCAGTAGGGGTCTTGAAAGTGCCTGCGTGGATGGCAGCTGCCACCTTGGCGGTGTCTTCGCTCTTCGCGGCAGCGATACCGCCGGCGATGACTTCAACCGCAGAGTAAGCCGGGAACACGAACGGACCGGTTGGGTCCTGTTTGTTCTTGGCGAACTCTTCAACAATGGCTTTGTTGGCAGGGTCGGTGTCGAAGGATTTAGGCAGGGTTACCAGCAGGCCTTCGGAAGCGTCCTGGGCAATTTGCGAGATGGAGTCGTTGCCGACGCCTTCCGGGCCCATGAACTTGGCGTTCAGGCCTTTTTCCTTGGCTTGGCGCAGGATCAGGCCCAGCTCTGGGTGGTAGCCGCCGTAGTAGACGAAGTCGACGTTGGCTTGCTTGAGCTTCTGGATGATCGAGGAGAAGTCTTTATCGCCGGCGTTCAGGCCTTCGAAGACAGCGACTTTCACGCCTTTCTTCTCAAGGGTCTGTTTAACGGCAGTCGCGATGCCTTCACCGTATTGCTGTTTGTCGTGCAGTACGGCAACCACCTTAGGCTTCACGAAGTCGGCGATGTAGTTGCCGGCTGCCGGGCCCTGGGCGCTGTCCAGGCCGATGGTACGGAATACCAGTTTATAACCACGGGCGGTGATTTCCGGGCTGGTAGCCGCCGGAGTGATCATGATCACGCCTTCGTCTTCGTAGATGTCGGTTGCTGGCTGAGTGGAGCTGGAGCAAAGGTGACCGACTACGAACTTGACGCCGTCGTTGACCACTTTGTTGGCTACGGCAACGGCTTGTTTTGGATCGCAAGCGTCGTCGTATTCTTTGGCTTCAAGCATTTTGCCGTCGACGCCGCCCTTGGCGTTGATGTCGGCGATTGCCTGCTTGGCACCCATGAATTGCATGTCGCCGTATTGCGTCACAGGGCCGGTTTTTGGACCTGCGATGCCGATCTTGATGGTGTCGGCTGCGAACGAATGGCCGGCAACCCCAGCCAGGACCATAGCGGCAAACAGTTTGGAAATCTGCTTAGTAGCCTTATTCATAGTGCTCCACTCTTACTGTTGTATTTTTTATAGTTCTAGCGGCCTTGTGAGCTGCAGAACCGGATCAGATATCTCGGATATCCCCCCGGCATTGCCCTGGCAACTGTACCGGTACAGTGTAGAGCGCCGGTTGATCGCTTGAAAAGCTGGCTGCTGGGGGCAAACGCCGGGGGTGTCGCTTTAATGAAAGAAAAAGACAGAATTGCGGCGGGGTGCTGCCAGAGTTTCGGGCAATCCTTGGCTTTCCTGACACTTTCGTTCGGTGCCTCATTTGCAACTGGGTTTTTCTGCCTGACGCCTGACGCTATGATTGCGCCGATTTTTTATTCAGGTGAATTCCCATGACGCAAGAACCTAGCACCCTCTATGCCAAGCTGCTCGGTGAAACCGCCGAAATTTCCTGGAAGGAGCTCGAGCCGTTCTTTGCCAAGGGTGCCCTATTGTGGGTCGACGCCGGCCTGGATTTGATCGAAGCCGCCGAGGGGATGGCCGAGGATAACCGTGACAAAGTCGCTGCGTGGCTGGCTGCAGGGAGCCTTGGCGAGGTGTCTGCGACGCGGGCATTGGACCTGGTCGAGAGGGATCCAAGCCTGTGGGCGGTGGTGGTTTCGCCGTGGATTCTGATCCAGGAAAGGGCGGCGTAAGAAACGTGCGCACTAAAAAGGTGCGCTGCTCGGGCCCTTGTAAGTGTGTAGCGGAGTAACCGCCGGCGCCGTGATGGCATCTTGCCGTAGAGAAAGGTCACAGGTGAGGGTGACGTGCGCGTCACGGGAACAGTTGTGCGCGGGGCCGAAGGCTCAAGGAATTGTTTCTGGGTGTGGCAGGGATCAGGATTTTGCTTGTCTGGCAGACCGCTATCGCAGGCAAGCCAGCTCCCACATTTGACATGCATTCCAAGTGGGGGACTTGGCTTGCCTGCGATGGCCGCGACTCGGTCTAAGCCGTCTTGCCAGTATGGTGATTCAACGAAATAACCTTGGTCTTCCCCATCCGATGAGCAACGCCACGTGGACGCTGATGAATCGCCCGTTCGTCGGCCTTCTTTAGGCAAATGATGGCTAAATGCCAAATATTCGGCGTTAACGAATTGGCCTGACGATGGAAGGTGGGCCGATACGGCCTGTGACAAGGTCTTTTGGCGGCGTGGTGTCTTTGCTGCCTTCCACGCTGAAAGGGTAGAGCGGGTTACGCATCTGGATGCCCTGGATCACGCCAACCACATCGCTCAAAGGCACCGCTGGGCTCAGCAGGTAGCCCTGAATGAAGTCACAGCCATGGTTGAGCAGCAGTTCGAATTGCGCCTGGGTTTCCACGCCTTCGGTGACAACGTGCAGGTGCAGCGTGTGAGCCATGCCGATAATCGCCTGGACGATTTCGATATCGGCAGTCGATTTGGGAATGTCCTGGATAAAGGAACGGTCGATCTTCAGCGTGTTGAGCGGTAGGCGCTTGAGATAAGCCAGTGACGAGTAGCCAGTGCCGAAGTCATCAATCGCCAGCGACACGCCCAGTGCCCGGATTTGCCGCAACAGCGCGAGCGTGCTGCTGATGTTGCCCATCAGGGCGTTTTCGGTGACTTCCAACTCCAGGCGTCCGGCGGCGATGCCGGCGAAGCGCAGGGCGTCTTCGATTTCATCCGCCAGTTCGTCACGCGCCAGGTTGAGGGCCGAGCAGTTCACGGCCATGGTCAGCTCGGTATAGCCGCGGTCAGACAGCAGGCTCAAATCGTGGCACGCCTGGCGTAATACCCAGTGGTCCAGTTCGGCAATCAGCCCGTTGCTTTCGGCAATGGCGATAAACCGGTCCGGCGCCAGCAGCCCGTGTTGCGGGTGTTGCCAGCGCACCAGGGCTTCCAGGCGGGTAACCTTGCCGAGTTTCATGTCGAAGATCGGCTGATAAAACAGGACCAACTGGTTGCGCGTGCGCAGGGCGGCGCGCAGCTCTTCTTCCAGTTGCAGTTCCAGAAACGCGCGGGTTTTGAGGTTGGAACTGAAAAAGTTCAGGCTGTTGCGCCCGGTGTCTTTGGACTGGTAAAGCGCCAGGTCGGCGGTTTTCAGCAGCTCCTCACAGGTCAGGCCGTCATCGGGAAACAGGCTGATGCCAATGCTGGTGGTCATCACCATGCGCCGGCCGGCCAGTTCGATCGGCTCTTTCATCTTCTGCATGATGCGCTGCGCCATATGCCGCGCTTCGTCGCGATGGTGAATGCTGATAAGAATGCAGAACTCATCGCCGCCAAAGCGCGCAACCACATCGTCATGGCTGCGTACCGACCCTTTGATATGCCCGGCCAACACGGTGAGTAACTGGTCGCCGGCATCATGCCCAAGGCTGTCGTTGATGCGCTTGAAGTGGTCGATATCGAGGAAGATCACCGCCATCATGCCGTGGCTTGCAGTTTTTTCGGCGACTTTCTCCGCGAAAATCTGATTGAAGCCGCGACGGTTGAGCAGGGTGGTCAGCGCATCAAAATGCGCGACCTGTTGCAGCGAGGCGCGGGCCTGGTCCAGTTCGCTGAGCAGCGCGTTGACCCGGCGCAGGTCGCGTTCCTTGTGCTGCAGTTTTTTGTCGGCCAGTGCTGCACTGACGCTGCTGCCAATCACCAACAGGGTGATCACGGCCACGGACAAGCCAAGCTGAATGGGGTTGTTGTCCAGCGGCAATGCGAGGTCCGCGCCGCTGGGCACCAGCATTTTCATGGCAGCCATGCCGGTGAAGTGCATGCTCAGGATGCCGGCGCCCAGCACCAGGCTGGCGGCGTATTTGAGCAATTGGTGGAACACCCCGGTGCCGTTGCGCAGGTAGCACGACAGCAGCAACGCGGCCAGGCTGGCGCCAATGGCGATGCCCACCGACGCCAAAAACAGCCCCGAGTCGAAGTACACCTGGGCCTGGGAGCGCATGGCCGACATGCCGACGTAGTGCATCAAGGCAATGCCCAGCCCCATCCATACCGATGCCAGCAGATATTGATGAAAGCGCAAATGAGCGTGACTGAGGGTTTGCATGGCAAACAACGAGGCAATCAGGGCGATCACCAGCGAGGCGAACGTCATGAGCAGTTCGTAATGAATGGCAATAGGTGCCTGAAAGGCCAGCATGCTGATGAAGTGAGTCGACCAGATGCCGCCTGCCAGGCATCCCGCCCCCAGCCAGCGCCAGTGGCGGCGGGCAGTAGGGTCTTCCACGTGGCCGACGCGCTCGGCCATGTCCAATGTTCCGAACCCTGCTGCACAAGCGACCAGGTACGCCAGCAGCACCAGAAAGGGGTTATGACTGCAATTGAGTAATAAATGCCCGTTATCTGGAAGCTCGGTAAAAAAATACATACCTCGCCATTCCATAGCATGTCCCGTCAAAGTCAGTACGTCATTGCCTACAGCAATGGCTTATGACCTCGAGTATAGAAGCCTTGCGGGATTTGCCAGGAATAATGGCACTTTGCTCTGAATGATTTTGGCATGCTCGCCATAGCGTTTGCTGCTAAGCGCTGATCGGCAGGTCGAACTCGAAAGGCGCCTCAAGCGGCGGCAAGCCAAAGGCGGCGCGTGCCGTGTCGCAATCGACGTTCTGTTCGCCCTGGCTCCACGACGCGTCGAACTCGCGACACGGGCTCGATCGCTGCTCATAGATCGTGCAACGGGTGCCTTTGCCGACCTCACCCTCAAGGCTGCAGCAACGCGCGGGTTTCTGGTCGGTGCCGATCATCGCCACGCGCGTGGGATTGATCTGCACCACCAGGTCATCGGGCACGGTGCCCCCCGATGAGGCGCACTCACCCCAGAAGAAAGACACACGAAAGTGTGAACAGCAGGCACCGCAACTCAGACACGGACTGGCTTCGGACATGGGCGTCATCGATAAGAAAAGTAGGATGTGGGTGTTACGGAAGGCTCGCCATTCTATCCTTGGCGTTGCCGTTGGGAAGGGGGGCGTGAACTTATATTTTTGTAGGCGAAGTCCCGTGATACCGGGCGAAATCATGCCCTATCAGCTTTACGAATCATTACAGACAACCGGCACCTGCCTGACTATGTTGCAGGTACCGGGCAGGATGCATCGGGCATCGCAGCTCTCATAACAATAAAAGAGACGGACCCATGCAGAACTCGACCCAAGCGGCGAATGCCTGGCGCATTCTGTTCCTGCTGTTCCTGGCCAACCTGTTCAATTTCTTCGACCGCACCATCCCCGCGATCATCATCGAACCCATTCGTATGGAATGGCACCTGAGCGACTTTCAGCTCGGCATCATCGGCACCGCCTTCACCATCGTCTACGCCATTGCCGGTTTGCCGCTGGGGCGCATGGCCGACACCGGTTCGCGCAGCAAACTGATGGGCTGGGGCTTGTTTGCCTGGAGCGGGCTGACCGCACTCAACGGCCTGGTCGGCAGTTTCTGGACCTTCCTGCTGGTGCGCATGGGCATTGGCATCGGCGAAGCCAGCTATGCGCCGGCGGCCAACTCGCTGATCGGCGACCTGTTTCCCGCTCACCGTCGCGCCCGCGCCATGGGTATTTTCATGCTCGGCCTGCCGTTGGGCCTGCTGCTGGCGTTCTTCACCATCGGCGCGATGGTCAAGGCGTTCGACAGCTGGCGCGCGCCGTTCTTTATCGCCGCCGTGCCGGGGCTGATCCTCGCGGTGTTCATGTTCTATATCAAGGAACCCAAGCGCGGCGCGGCCGAAACCGTGCAGGTCTCGCAGGAACGCGTCGATCGCCCGATCCGCCGCGTGCTGGCGGTGCCGACCTTCCTGTGGCTGGTACTCGCCGGGCTGTGCTTTAACTTCGCCACCTATGCGTGCAACTCGTTTCTGGTGCCGATGTTGCAGCGCTATTTCCTGATGCCGTTGCAGGAGGCGGCGGTTGCCACTGGCGTAATCGTGGGCATCACCGGCCTGGTGGGCCTGACGTTGGGCGGCTGGATTGCAGACAAGATCCATCAACGAATCGCCAATGGCCGACTGTTGTTCGCCGCCTGCAGCTTGATCATCTCCACCGTCACCACCGCGTGGGCGTTGCACGCCGGACGCATCGAGATTGGTGTGTTTGTGGCGCTGTTCAGTGTGGGCTGGTTGTTCGCCTATAACTTTTATACCTGCGTGTACACGGCGATCCAGGACGTGGTTGAGCCGCGCCTGCGGGCCACGGCGATGGCGCTGTTCTTCGCCGGGTTGTACCTGTTGGGCGGCGGCATGGGGCCGATTGTGGTGGGCGGGCTGTCTGATCACTTTGCCCATTCGGCGATGTATGCCGATGGAGCGGCGCAGATGACTGAAGCCTATAAAGCGGTGGGGCTGCATGACGCCATGTACCTGATTCCGGTGGCGCTGTTTTTGACCCTGCTGTTTCTGTTTCAGGCGTCGCGCAGTTTTGTGCGCGATGCCAAGCGCATGAAGGATGGGTTGGGGGCGGTGGAGGTGCCGGCTGCGGCGGCTACCGCTTGATACCGAGTTGACCCTATCGCAGGCAAGCCAGCTCCCACATTTGAAGGTATTCACACATCAAAATGTGGGAGCGGGCTTGCCCGCGATGAGGCCCTCAAGTCAAACAAAAAAAGGCCCGCATTGCGCGGGCCTTCTTCTTAACAGGGCAGGGCGGTAATCAACCCGCCACCAGCACCCGAATCGCTTCCAGTCGCAGCGCCGCTTTGTCGAGCATGGCCAAACCTTGCTCGCGTTGCTGACGCAGGGCCACCAGCTCGCTGTCACGCACGGTCGGGTTGACCGCTTGCAACGCGGTCAGGCGCGCCAGCTCTTCGTCGGTGTCCGCCGCCAGGCGGCGCTTGGCCTCGGCCACTCGCTCGGCGTGGCGCGGGGTGATCTTCTCTTCACCGGCATTGATGCGCGGCGTGAGTTGGTCACGCTGAGCCTGCACGAACTTGTTGGCGCTGGCGCGTGGCACGCTTTCGAGCTGGTCGTTCAGGGTTTCAAACGACACGCGGCCGGACAGGTCATTGCCATTGGCGTCCAGCAGGCAGCGCAAGGCCGCCGGTGGCAAGTAGCGGCCCAGTTGCAAGGAGCGCGGCGCAACCACTTCACTCACGTACAGCAATTCGAGCAACACGGTGCCCGGCTTGAGCGCCTTGTTCTTGATCAGCGCCACGGCGGTGTTGCCCATCGAGCCGGACAGCACCAGGTCCATGCCGCCCTGCACCATGGGGTGTTCCCAGGTGATGAACTGCATGTCTTCGCGCGACAGCGCCTGGTTACGGTCGTAGGTGATGGTCACACCTTCGTCGTCGCCCAGCGGGAAGCTGGCGTCGAGCATTTTTTCGCTGGGCTTGAGGATCAGCGCGTTTTCCGAATGGTCTTCGCTGTCGATGCCAAAGGCGTCGAACAGGGTTTCCATGTAGATCGGCAGGGCGAACTGGTCGTCTTGCTCCAGGATGTCCTCGACCAGCGCATCGCCTTCACCCGCGCCACCGGAGTTGAGCTCCAGCAAGCGGTCGCGACCGGTGTGCAGCTCTTGTTCCAGACGCTCGCGCTCGGCACGGGCCTCGTCGATCAGGGCTTGCCATTCGCCATCGTCGGCGTTTTCCAGCAACGGCAGCAGACGCGGGCCGAACTGATGTTGCAGGGCGTTGCCGGTCGGGCAGGTGTTGAGGAACGCGTTCAGCGCCTCGTGGTACCACTGGAACAGGCGCTCCTGCGGGCTGGTTTCCAGGTACGGCACGTGCAATTCGATCACGTGCTTCTGACCGATCCGGTCCAGACGCCCGATCCGCTGTTCCAGCAGGTCAGGGTGGGACGGCAGGTCGAACAGCACCAAGTGGTGGGAGAACTGGAAGTTGCGGCCTTCACTGCCGATTTCCGAGCAGATCAGCACCTGCGCGCCGAACTCTTCGTCGGCGAAGTAAGCGGCGGCGCGGTCACGCTCGAGGATGTTCATGCCCTCGTGGAACACCGTGGCCGGAATGCCGGAACGCACGCGCAGGGCGTCTTCCAGGTCCATGGCGGTTTCGGCGTGGGCGCAGATCACCAGCACTTTGGTGCGCTTAAGCATTTTCAGCTGGTCGATCAGCCACTCCACGCGTGGGTCGAAGCGCCACCAGCGGTTTTCTTCGTCCACGTCCGGCTGCGACTGGAAGCTGACTTCCGGGTACAGCTCGGCGTGTTCGCCCAGCGGCAACTCGAGGTATTCGTCCGGGTTCGGCAGCGGGTAGGCGTGCAGTTTGCGCTCCGGGAAACCTTGCACGGCAGCCCGTGTGTTACGGAACAGCACGCGGCCGGTGCCGTGGCGGTCAAGCAGCTCACGCACCAGGCGCGCACTGGCTTCGGTGTCGCCATCGTTGACGGCGGTGAGCAGCGCTTCACCTTCGTCGCCGAGGAAACCCTGGATGGTCTTGTGTGCGGTCGGCGACAGGCGGCCTTTGTCCAGCAGCTCCTGCACGGCTTCGGCCACCGGGCGATAGTTTTCGCTTTCGGCGCGGAAGGCATGCAGGTCGTGGAAGCGGTTCGGGTCCAGCAGGCGCAGGCGCGCAAAGTGGCTGTCCTGGCCCAGTTGTTCCGGGGTGGCGGTCAGCAGCAGCACGCCAGGAATCACCTCGGCAAGTTGCTCGACCAGCGAATACTCCGGGCTGGCCTTGTCTTCATGCCAGACCAGGTGGTGGGCTTCGTCGACCACCAGCAAGTCCCAGCCGGCCGCGAACAGTGCGTCCTGGGCCTTCTCGTCGTCCACCAGCCATTCCAGGGCCACGAGGGCCAACTGGGTGTCTTCGAACGGGTTGGTGGCATCGCTTTCGATGAAGCGTTCTTCGTCGAACAGCGCAACCTGCAGGTTGAAGCGGCGGCGCATTTCCACCAGCCACTGGTGCTGCAGGTTTTCCGGTACCAGGATCAGCACCCGGCTGGCGCGGCCGGAAAGCAGCTGGCGATGGATCACCAGGCCAGCTTCGATGGTCTTGCCCAGGCCCACTTCGTCAGCCAGCAATACCCGCGGCGCGATACGGTCAGCGACTTCACGGGCGATGTGCAGTTGGTGAGCAATAGGTTGCGCACGCACGCCACCCAAGCCCCACAGCGACGACTGCAGTTGGCGGCTGGTGTGTTCCAGGGTGTGGTAACGCAGCGAGAACCAGGCCAGCGGATCGATCTGGCCGGCGAACAGACGGTCGCTGGCCAGGCGGAACTGGATGAAGTTGGACAGTTGGGTTTCCGGCAGGGTGACCTGCTCGTTCTGCCCATTGAGGCCGTGGTAAACCAGCAGGCCATCGACGTCGTCGACTTCCTGTACGGTCATTTTCCAGCCTTCGAAATGGGTGATGGAATCACCCGGCGAAAACCTCACGCGAGTGAGGGGCGCATTCCGTAGCGCATACTGACGAGTGTCGCCAGTGGCCGGATAGAGCACGGTCAACAAGCGGCCGTCCTGTGCCAGAACGGTGCCTAACCCCAGCTCTGCTTCGCTGTCACTAATCCAGCGTTGCCCCGGTTGATACTGCTGCGCCATGCTGCCTGACTCCCGCCGTGAAAAAGCCGACTATCTTAACGGAACAAGGCCCTCAGCCAAAGGACTCTGACAAAAACTACTCCGTTAACGCGCGGGTTCGAAAGCTGGATCGACGGGTGGCGGGCACTTGCGAGTGTCGACTGGGTCACAGCTTGGCGAGCTTGGCCTCAAGTCGCCCTGCAACCCGCCGACAGCCTGTTGATCAGGAGAATAATTATTATGCTGCCACCCATGCTGCCCGTCAGCGTTGTGCCGGTCACGTCACAACTTGACCCGGTGCGTCAGAAGCCGGATATCCCGCCCGTGGTGCCAGTGCAAGCGGGCTCCAACGAAAGCACGATCGACCTGAAAAAGGGCGATGCCGAGCAGTCAACCTTGCTGCTGCGCGAGGAACAACGCCGCCAGCAGGAACAGCAGAAGCGCCGGCGTGAAGCCGACGAAGACCCCGAAGCGCACCTGGCGATCCCCGGCGATGTGCTCAACGCCGACAACACCGTGCCAGTGGTGCCGCTGATCGAAGATGCGCCGCGCCAGGGTCTGTGGGTGGACGTCGAGGTTTAGTCACGCAATTCGCGTAGCGCGGTGATCAGCCGTTCAATGTCATGTTCGGTGTTGAGCGGGCTGACCGACACCCGCGCAACGCTCGTCAGCCCTCGCGCCTGCATGTCCAGCGGCGTGTAGGCCACACCATTTGCGCCGATGTTGATTCGTTTCAACCCCAGGCGGCGTTTGAGCTCGAAGGCGTCCCAGCCTGCGAGGTTGAAGGCGATCAGTCCTGAGTGCGCCGCGCCCAGGTCGTGCAGGGAAACCCCCGGCAACTGACGCAATGCTTCACGGATTCGCTCACTGAGTTGTAAGACCCTTTCCCACGTGTGCTTCACGCCCAGTCGATTCACCTCCTGCAACGCATTGCCCAAGCCAGCCAACAAGGCAAAAGACACCTCGCTGGTTTCAAAGCGCCGGGCGTCATCGCGCAGGTCGAAGCCTTCGGCGGTCCAGGGTGCGGAAAACACATCACGCTGAGCGGGATTGAGCTGCGAGAGAAAATCCGGTCGCACATACAGTAACGCCGTGCCGCGGGGCCCACGCAGGTGTTTGCGGCCGGCCGACTTGAGCACATCGCAGTGCAGCGCCTGCACATCCACCGGCAGTTGGCCGACCGCTTGGCCGGCGTCGATGAAATAGGGAATGGCGTGGCGCCTGGCCACTGCGCCGATCGCCTGGGCAGGGTTGATCAGGCCGCCGTTGGCCGGCAACCAGGTCAAGTCGATCAGTTTGACCCTGGCATCAATCATCGACTCCAGCGCCACCGGGCAGACTGCGCCGGTTTCATCGCAGGGAATGACTTCTATCCGTGCGCCGGCTTGCACCGCCTGTTGCATGCTCGCCAGGTTGCCGCCCCATTCGTGGCGACCGACCAGAATGCGCTCGCCAGGTTGCCATGGGCCCAAGGCCTGGAAGGCCATGCTCCAGGCACTTGAGCCGCTGCTGGCAAACGCGATCGACGAGGTCGGCGCATTGAGCAATTGCGCGGCTGCGCGCCGGGCTTTTTCTACCAGCACTTCACCCTGCTCGCCGGCCTCCATCGGGCCGTCGCGGGCTTCGCGTTGCAATTGGTCGATGATTGCGTCCAGCGTGGCCTGGCTGGGCAGCGAGGCACCCGCGTGGTTAAAGTGCACGATGCCCGACTGGCAGCCGGGTGTTGCGTCGCGCAGCTGCTGAACTTCGAGCGGGCTCACGGCTGCAACTCGAAAATCGCATCAACCTCCACCGCCACGCCGGCCGGCAGGCTGGACACCCCGACGGCAGTCCGCACATGCCGGCCTTTGTCACCCAGGGCGTTGACCACCAGGTTCGATGCGCCGTTGGCGACCACGCTTTGGCGCTGGAAGTCGCCGCTGCTGGCAATGAACACACCCAGGCGCAGAATGCGCACCACGCGCGACAGGTCATCACCGACGGCATCGCTCAATTGCCCCAACAGGCCCAGCGCCGCCAACTCTGCCGCCTGGGCGCCTTCTTCATCGCTGAGGGTTTCGCCTAACCGGCCGATGTAGGCGGGTTTGCCATCGATCATGGGAATTTGCCCAGAGATAAACAGCTGGTTCTGGCTGATCACATGGCTGATGTAGTTGGCCGCCGGCTGGCTGGGCGTTGGCAGCGTCAGGCCAAGGGCTTGCACGCGTTGGCGAAGGGAGTCGCGCATGTTGAATCCTCTAGGGGCAAGAAGGTTTCAGCATGTTGGCTGAGCAGTCGGGCGACAAACGGATAGATCTCACCTGACGTATCGAAAAAACTCACGCGTCGCGGCAGGCGTCCTTCAACCACTGGCTGAAGCATTCGGCCGCGTCGCTGGCGGGGCCTTGGGGCGCGATCAGCCAGTAGCCGATTTCGCTGTGATAGGGCGGCCAGTCGAAGGCTTCCACCAGGCTGCCGTCCTGCAGCTTGCGCTCGATCAAACGGTGCCGGCCCATGGCGATGCCCTGGCCGGCCACAGCCGCTTCGACCACGATGTTGTAGTCGTGCAGCATCACGCGGGGGTGGTGCTCGAGGTCGACGTGATAATGCGCGGACCAATCCGTCCATTCGAAGGGCCGGTGCGAGGTGGCCATCAATAACGCGCCGTTGTGCAGTGGGCCGGCCTTGAAGGCCGGGCTGCACACCGGCGAAATCACTTCGGGCATCAGGCGGGTGGCTTGTACATCCGGCCAATCGCCTTTGCCATAGCGGATGGCCAGATCCACCTCGGCCGCGGCGACGTTGGCCAATTGAATCGCCGGCAGCAACTCGACCTGGATATGCGGGTAACGGTTGAGAAAGCCGGCCAGGCGTGGGGCCAGCCACAGGGTGGCGAAGGATGCCAGCAGGCCGACGCGTAGCACCGTGGCAGTGGGCGCTGTTTTTTGCGCGCGCGTGGCGGCGGCGATGGCGTCGAGGGCGGGGCGGATTTCGGCGTAGTAACGTTGGCCGTCGGCGGTCAGGTCAATCGCGCGGGTGCGTCGGATAAACAGCGGTTTGCCCAAATGCTGTTCGAGTTTGTGCACCTGGTGGCTCAAGGCACTTTGGGTGACCGACAGCTCGTTCGCCGCCTTGATGAAACTCAAATTCCGCGCGACGGCTTCGAAGGCGCGCAGGGCCAGCAGCGGCGGAAGGTCCTTGTGCAGTGCCACCTGAGTGCGCCTCCGGGGTCGAGTGGAAAGGGCCGATTTTGAGCGATGCCCTGCATTTTGTCGCCCGCTGATTTGCCGTTGGGCGGGGGAGGCCGCATTATTGAGCCATTCCCGCCACTACGTAAGCCAAGCCATGAGTGATGACGACAAGCTGATTGACCTGAATGCCGAACGCGCCAAACGCGTGCATGACCTTAATGACAAGCGCCTGAATGAAGTGCGCCAGGCGTTTGAGCAAGCGATGCCACTTGGCAAAGTTAAGAAAAAGTCGAAGAACAAGCCGAAAAAACGTTGAAACAACCTGCATCTGTTGATGCAGGTCAGTTATTACCCTTCTTTACGCCCCGTTGCGGGCGACATTGATCTCCGTCAATTTTCCCATCCGCCTTCTCCATTAACTTAGCCCTATCGCAACAGGGCACGTGCAGGAGGCCGGTCATGTTTTTCGATAATGTGGTGTTTGCCGGAGTGTTGACTGTCAGCCTCATGGTGTTGTTTTTTATAGGGTTTGGAATTTTTATCTGGAAGGACGCTAATAAGCGTAAAGAACCGTAAGTTCTTCTGGGTTATATGAGCACGCAAGGCATTTTGGGCGACTTCGGTCGCCCTTTTTTTTGGCCGCGGTTTTAGGGTGTATATCCGTTGCTGCGGTCAACCTTGCGTTCTGCCGGCGTGGTTAACGGGGCCTGTCAGATCAAGATCAAAAGCAGAGCGCGGCGGCCTAGTAGCCGACCTGAGTGGTATAGGCAAAAGCGGATCAAAAGCATAGCAACACATTTCTGTCTGAAGCACAGAGAGCCAAATGTGGGAGCGGGCTTGCTCGCGAATGCGGTGTGTCAGTCAGCTCATATGTCACTGGCACACCGCATTCGCGAGCAAGCCCGCTCCCACAAGTTGACCGAGTTCAGCTGCCAGCATCGCACTGCTTTTGCTTTTCTGTGGGAGCTGGCTTGCCTGCGATGCAGGCACCTCGGTCTATCAGTGACACCCAGTTGATGCCATCGCAGGCAAGCCAGCTCCCACATTTGATTGAGTTCAGGTTCCAGAATCAGGTCGGCTGTCAGGCACACCGAAGCGTGAGCGAGGTGCCGAGTGGTGGGGCAAGAGCCTTTTGGTTACTTTTGGGCTCTTTTCAAAAGTGACCCGCCGTAAGGGCGGAACCCATTGCAGCCCTCACCGCAGCAACGGATATACACACTAAACCCCAGACCCAAAAAAAGGCGCGACCCCCATCAGAGATCGCGCCTTCTTTATATCAGCCGCAGCCTAGCAGCCTATCAACTACCCAACGCCTTGGACGCCAACCAGAACAACCCGGCCGACAAGCCCACCGTCGCCGGCAAGGTCAATACCCAAGCCATCAGAATGGTCTTCACCGTACCACCCTGCAGGCCGCTTTTATTGGCGACCATGGTCCCGGCAACACCGGACGACAACACGTGAGTAGTCGAAACCGGCAGGCTAAAGATGTTGGCCAGGCCAATCATGCTCGCCGTGGTGATCTGCGCCGACATGCCCTGGGCATACGTCATGCCCTGCTTGCCGATCTTCTCACCGATGGTCAGCACCACACGCTTCCAACCCACCATAGTGCCCAGGCCCAAGGCCAGTGCCACTGCCAGGATCACCCAGAACGGCGCGTACTCGGTCGTGGCCGTCAGGTCTTTACGCAGCTTGTCCAGGTCGGACTTCTCACGCGCATCCAGGCCCGGCAGCTTGCCGACTTTCTTCGCGGTGTCGTCCAGGCACAGCAGGTAGCGGCGCACTTCGATACGGTGCTCGGAGGTCAGCGAGTGGTAGTCCGAGACACCCTTCAAGGTGTCCATCAGCGCGCTGATGGTGGGCTCGGTCTGCTGCGGGTTGCACTGGAACTTGCCCGGCAGGTCATCCTTCACGCTTTTGCCCAGCGCCAGAAACTCGCCGAGGGTGGCGTTGTTACGCTGGTAGAACTGGCTCAAGTGCACGGTGGCGTCACGGGTGCGCTCGATCTGGTAAGTGGTGCTGCCCAAGTCGAGTACGAACTGCGCCGGCACGATACCGATCAGCACCAGCATGATCAGGCCGATACCTTTCTGACCATCGTTGGAGCCGTGCACAAAGCTCACGGCCATCGCGGAAATCACCAGCACCAGGCGGTTCCAGAACGGCGGGTGTTTCTTGTCGTCAAGCTTGCGGCGCTGGTCCGGGGTCTTGTGCATCTTCGACAGCGGGCGCCACCATTTCAGGCCGAGCAGCACCAGGGCTGCGACCAGGAAACCGGCCATCGGCGAGAACACCAGAGACGCGCCGATATCGATCGCTTTCTGCCAGTTCACACCATCAGCCAACGGGATATCGTTGATCAGGGCATTGGCCAGGCCGACACCCAGGATCGAGCCGATCAGGGTGTGGGAACTGGAGGCCGGGATACCGAAGTACCAGGTGCCCAGGTTCCAGGTGATCGCCGCTGCCAGCAAGGAGAAGACCATAGCCAGACCATGGCCGGTGTTCACATTGATCAGCAACTCCACCGGCAGCAAGTGCACGATGGCGTACGCGACACCGACACCACCGAGCAACACGCCGAGGAAGTTGAACACCCCGGAGAAGAACACGGCCAGGTGCGGCGGCATGGCTTTGGTATAGATGACTGTGGCCACCGCGTTAGCAGTGTCATGAAAGCCATTGATGAACTCGAAGGCGAGGACAAAGGCCAGGGCGAGCAACAGGCTCACTAGAACCCACGCATCCAGTCCGCTGAATAAATCGATCATGAAGGTTTTCTGACCCGGTCGTAAGGGGGCGCGATTATGCCAGAAAACCTCAGTAATCGATGCACTAGCTGCTCATCGGTAACAATCTTCATTGAAAAAAAACCGGGCAGAGGTGCGCATCCCAGGGTTTTCGGGGCTTTGGCAAGTCTTTGATTTATAAAGCTGGAGGTCGAAAACGAAGGTTTTTTTGACCGAATTGTCACATTTGAAACATTTGTACGAAATTTCGTTCAAGGCTGTAGGAGCCTGATTAAATCAGGTTGCCCGCCGCTGGCGATGCGCCAGCGGCGGTGGCAAAACCTTGAAGCTCAAATCCAAGTGCTTATGGCTCTTCGGTTTTGAGTTCCTGTTCAATCTTTTGGATTTCCTGGGCAAATGCCTGATCGAGCAAACTGGCTCGTTTGCGCCAGGGCTTGCGCTCGGGCTCAGGCTGAGCGGCGTAAGTGGTGATTTCCCCGCCGTAAACGTCCTTGTAACGTTGCTCCTGGCGCTCAAGTTCCGCGCGCAGTTCGTCTTTCGTCACAGTGTTACCTAAATGAGTTGAGTGTATTGAATGTGCAGCGCCACGCTTGAAAGTCGTCCTCGGGCTGTTTCAAGTTGAACAGGCGAACTGTTCAAGTTTGAAAGAAGCACAAGGGGCAAACGTTTAAGCGGATACGTGTGACCGGCGATGCTCGAACGCTGCAAAGCCTGGCGAGCTCCAATCCCGATTATTGTTACCGGGCCGACCTCTGCACAGGTTGCATTATAGCGACGTATTTGAATAACACTATCGTTGTGAAGTTAAAAAGCGTCAACGTTGCGTGAGGGTTTTGTTACATACAGGTGTCAGTCTTTTCGAAAAAACCGTGTCGACGTTCTGCACTTTTATAAATGGCGGATGATTGCTCAAACTTAAGCGATCCCTTCGGCAAATCCGTGAAGTGTGCTGCTTCGCTGAGCGCCATTGCGCGGTCGGCAAATTGCGATAATCGCATGATCGTCCGATAATCGCCCAAAGTTACTGACCCCGCCTTGTGCATTCTGGCCAGCGCGGCTTGTAATAGCGGCCAACCCTCCCAGCGGTTGAAAATAAGAGAAAGGACCCTGAAATGAACGATCAATTGCGCAACTCCTTCGCGTCAGTGGCGCCGCCGATCGTGGCGTCCCCGGCCAAGCGCATCCAGGCGTTTACCGGTGATCCGGACTTCATGACTTCCCTGGCCCGTGGCCTGGCCGTGGTGCAAGCCTTCCAGGAGCGCAAGCGCCACCTGACCATCGCCCAGATCAGCCACCGCACCGAAATCCCCCGCGCCGCCGTGCGCCGTTGCCTGCACACGTTGATCAAGCTCGGCTACGCCACCACCGACGGGCGTACCTATTCACTGTTGCCCAAAGTCCTGACCCTGGGGCACGCCTATTTATCCTCTACGCCGCTGGCGGTGTCGGCTCAGCCTTATCTCGATCGCATGAGCGAGCAACTGCATGAAGCCTGCAACATGGCGACGCTGGAGGGCGATGACATCCTTTATATCGCCCGTTCCGCCACCACCCAGCGCCTGATCTCCGTGGACTTATCGGTGGGCGGGCGCTTGCCGGCGTACTGCACGTCCATGGGCCGCATCCTGCTCGCGGCACTCGACGATGCCTCGCTGCAGGACTACCTCGACCATGCCGACCTGCAAACCAAGACCAGCCGCACCTTGACCACGCCCGACGCCTTGTTCGAATGTCTGCAGCAAGTACGCCAGCAGGGCTGGTGCATTGTCGACCAGGAGTTGGAGCAGGGCCTGCGTTCCATCGCCGTGCCGGTGTACGACGCGTCCGGCCAGGTGCTGGCCGCGCTCAACGTGAGTACTCACGCCGGTCGGGTCAGCCGCAGCGAGCTGGAGCAGCGTTTCCTGCCCAGCATGCTCAGCGCCAGCCGTGAGCTGAGTGCGCAACTGTTTGCCTAAGTGTTCGATGACCGCACAGATCCCGGCTTGATCAATTGACGGTGTTTCCCCTGGCTTATTAATGTGCGGCAGCGCTGTCAGCGCCGCCCAATAATAATGACGACCTCAGGTCGTTCGCCCGCCCATCGGTGTGGAAATAACAATAATGAATCAGCCCTCTGTCGGTACTAACCTGGACGTGCAGTCCTTTATCAATGCCCAGCCGTTGTCACGCTATCAATGGCGCGTGGTGATCCTGTGTTTCCTGATTGTCTTCCTCGACGGGCTCGATACCGCCGCCATGGGCTTTATCGCGCCCGCACTCTCGCAGGACTGGGGCATCGACCGCGCCAGCCTCGGCCCGGTAATGAGCGCCGCTTTGATCGGCATGGTGTTCGGCGCGCTGGGCTCCGGCCCGTTGGCCGACCGCTTCGGGCGCAAAGTGGTGTTGGTGAGTGCGGTGCTGGTGTTTGGCGCGTTCAGCCTGGCCTCGGCCTACAGCACTAACGTTGACCAGTTGCTGGTGTTGCGTTTCCTCACCGGGCTGGGCCTGGGCGCGGGGATGCCGAATGCCACCACGCTGCTCTCCGAGTACACGCCCGAGCGTCACAAGTCGCTGCTGGTCACCAGCATGTTCTGTGGGTTCAACCTGGGCATGGCCGGTGGCGGATTTATTTCGGCCAAGCTGATTCCAGCGTTCGGCTGGCACAGCTTGCTGATGATTGGCGGCATCCTGCCGTTGATCCTGGCGGTGGTGCTGTTGGTGTGGCTGCCGGAGTCGGCGCGCTACCTCGTGGTGCGCAATCGCGGCACCGACAAGGTGCGCAAGACCTTGTCACCCATCGAGCCCAACCTCGTCGCCCACGCCACCAGCTTCAGCGTGCCCGAGCAAAAAACCGTCAAGGCGCGCAACGTGTTCGCGGTGATCTTCTCTGGCACTTACAGCGCCGGCACCTTGTTGCTGTGGCTCACCTACTTCATGGGCCTGGTGATCGTGTACCTGCTGACCAGTTGGCTGCCGACCCTGATGCGCGATAGCGGCGCCAGCATGGAACAGGCGGCGTTTATCGGCGCGCTCTTCCAGTTTGGTGGCGTGTTGAGTGCGGTCGGCGTGGGCTGGGCGATGGACCGGTTCAATCCGCACAAGGTCATCGGCACTTTCTACCTGCTCGCCGGGGTGTTCGCCTACGCGGTGGGGCAGAGCCTGGGCAATATCACGTTGCTGGCCACCTTGGTGCTGGTTGCCGGGATGTGCGTCAACGGTGCGCAATCGGCGATGCCGTCACTGGCCGCACGCTTCTACCCGACCCAAGGCCGCGCTACCGGCGTGTCGTGGATGCTCGGCATCGGCCGCTTTGGCGCGATCCTCGGTGCGTGGATGGGCGCAACCTTGCTGGGGTTGGGCTGGAACTTCGAGCAGGTGCTGACGGCGCTGGTGATTCCGGCGGCATTGGCCACGGCGGCCGTGCTGATCAAGGGCATGGTCAGCCATGCGGACGCGACCTGAGGTCTGACACGATTTTGTAGCAGCCACGAGGCGATGTGGGAGCTGGCTTGCCTGCGATGCAGACGACTCGGTCCAGCAGGCAAATCGAGTTGATGCAATCGCAGGCAAGCCAGCTCCCACATTGACAGTTGGGCAGCTGAACTGGCTGCTTTACACGAAGATTAGCTAGACAACAATCCGTTCGATAATCGAACGCTGAGTCGATTATCGGATTGTTCGACCCCTTTGCCCGGCTTAATCTTCAGGCACTTGGGCGCCACCTCAGCGCCTTTTTCGATCAACACCGGGAGCCCGAACCCCATGGCTGAAATCCTTGCGCTGCGCGACGCGGTGAAGCAATTCGTGAATGACGGCGATACCGTCGCACTGGAAGGCTTCACCCACCTGATCCCTACGGCAGCAGGTCATGAAATCATTCGTCAGGGCAAGAAAGACCTGACGCTGGTGCGTATGACGCCTGACTTGATCTACGACCAGTTGATCGGTGCTGGCTGCGTCCGCAAGTTGATTTTCTCCTGGGGCGGCAACCCCGGCGTAGGCTCCCTGCATCGCCTGCGCGACGCGGTCGAGAAGCAATGGCCGCAACCGCTGGAGATCGAAGAACACAGCCACGCCGACCTGGCCAATGCCTACGTCGCCGGTGCATCCGGCCTGCCGTTTGCGGTGCTGCGCGCCTACGCCGGTTCTGACTTGCCCAAGGTCAACCCGCTGATCAAAACCGTGACCTGCCCGTTCACCGGCGAAGTGCTGGCGGCGGTGCCGTCGGTTCGCCCGGACGTCACCGTGATCCATGCACAGAAGGCTGACCGCAAGGGCAACGTGTTGCTCTGGGGCATTCTCGGTGTGCAGAAAGAAGCGGCCCTGGCGGCTAAGCGCTGCATCGTCACCGTCGAAGAGATCGTGGACGACCTGAATGCACCGATGAACAGCTGCGTGCTGCCGACCTGGGCGCTGACAGCGGTGTGTCACGTACCGGGTGGCGCGCATCCGTCCTACGCCCACGGCTACAACGAGCGTGATAACCGCTTCTATCAGGCGTGGGACCCGATCGCTCGCGATCGTGGGACCTTTACCGCCTGGATCGACGAATACATCCACGGCACTGCCGACTTCCGTGAATTCCAGGCCAAGCTGGCCGCCGCGCAGGAGGCCAAGTGATGGCTTACTCGACCAACGAAATGATGACCGTCGCCGCCGCGCGTCGCCTCAAGAACGGCTCGGTGTGCTTCGTCGGCATCGGCTTGCCTTCCAAGGCTGCCAACCTGGCGCGCCTGACCTCGTCGCCCGACGTGGTGCTGATCTACGAATCGGGCCCGATTGGCGCCAAGCCCAGCGTTTTGCCGCTGTCCATCGGCGACGGCGAACTGGCAGAAACCGCTGACACCGTGGTGCCGACCGGCGAGATTTTCCGCTACTGGCTGCAAGGCGGGCGCATCGACGTCGGTTTTCTCGGCGCGGCCCAGGTCGACCGATTCGGCAATATCAACACCACCGTGGTCGGCGATTACCACCAGCCCAAAGTGCGCCTGCCGGGTGCCGGTGGCGCGCCGGAGATTGCCGGCTCGGCCAAGAGCGTGCTGATCATCCTCAAGCAGTCGGCGCGGTCGTTTGTCGACAAGCTGGACTTCATCACCTCCGTCGGCCACGGCGAAGGCGGCGACTCACGTAAACGCCTGGGTCTGCCAGGCGCCGGCCCTGTAGGGATTATTACCGACCTGTGCATCATGGAGCCGGAAGAGGGCAGCCATGAATTTGTGGTCACCGCGCTGCACCCCGGCGTCACCCGCGAGCAAGTGGTCGCGGCCACCGGTTGGGCGATTCGGTTTGCCGATCAGGTGAGCACCACCGACGCACCGACTGACATCGAACTGAAGGCCCTGCGTGATCTCGAAGCCCGCACTGCCGCCGCCCATGGCCAAGCGCCAGGAGAAGCCTGATGCGTGACGTGTTTATCTGTGATGCCATTCGCACGCCCATTGGCCGCTTTGGCGGTGGTTTGTCCACGGTGCGTGCCGATGACTTGGCGGCCTTGCCGATCAAGGCCCTGATCGAGCGCAACCCTCAGGTTGAGTGGGCGGCGGTGGATGAAGTGTTCCTCGGTTGTGCCAACCAGGCCGGCGAGGACAATCGCAACGTCGCGCGCATGGCCCTGCTGTTGGCGGGCCTGCCGCAGAGCATTCCCGGCGTGACCCTCAACCGTTTGTGCGCCTCGGGCATGGACGCGATTGGCACGGCATTCCGTGCCATCGCCAGCGGCGAAATGGAGCTGGCGATTGCCGGCGGCGTTGAGTCGATGTCCCGTGCACCCTTCGTGATGGGCAAGGCTGATGCGGCGTTTTCACGCAACATGAAGCTTGAAGACACCACCATCGGCTGGCGTTTTATCAACCCGTTGATGAAGGCCCAGTACGGTGTGGACGCGATGCCGCAGACCGCCGATAACGTCGCCGATGACTACAACGTGTCCCGCGCCGATCAGGACGCTTTTGCCCTGCGCAGCCAGCAACGTACCGCCGCCGCGCAAGCTGCCGGGTTTTTTGCTGAAGAAATCGTGCCGGTGCGCGTCGCGCATAAAAAGGGCGAGACCGTGGTCGAGCAGGATGAGCATCCACGGGACACAACCCTGGAAGCCCTGGCCAAACTCAAGCCAGTCAATGGCCCGGACAAGACCGTCACCGCCGGCAACGCCTCGGGCGTGAATGACGGCGCAGCGGCGCTGATTCTGGCCTCGGCCGAGGCCGTGAAAAAACATGGCCTCACCGCCCGCGCCCGTGTGTTGGGCATGGCCAGTGCCGGTGTCGCACCGCGTGTGATGGGCATCGGCCCAGTGCCGGCGGTGCGCAAACTGGTGGAGCGCCTGGGCCTTGCGGTCACCGACTTTGATGTCATCGAGCTCAACGAAGCCTTCGCCAGCCAAGGCCTGGCGGTGTTGCGTGAGTTGGGCATCGCCGACGACGCCCCGCAGGTGAACCCGAACGGCGGCGCCATCGCCCTCGGCCACCCGCTGGGCATGAGCGGCGCGCGGTTGGTGTTGACGGCGTTGCACCAGTTGGAAAAAACCGGCGGCCGCAAAGGCCTGGCCACTATGTGTGTGGGCGTCGGCCAAGGTTTGGCCCTGGCGATTGAACGCGTTTAATAAGAGAGGATGGCTCCATGAGTGACAAGCCCGGATACCGGCGCCCGCAAGCGGGCACTCAACCCGATTACCTGCACCCGGCCTACCAGTCGACGAACTTGCGTTCGCCGTCTCAGCCGTTGGTGTTTCTGCCGCATTCCTTGTCAGAGATCACAGGCCCCAGCATCGGTGCCGAACGCGTCAATGAGAAGGACAACGACCTGACTGCCCAGCACGAGGGCGAACCTCAGGGCGAGCGCATCATCATTCATGGCCGCGTGCTGGATGAAAATGGCCTGCCGGTGCCGGGCATTCTGGTGGAGATCTGGCAAGCCAACGCCGCCGGTCGCTACAACCACAAGCGCGACCTGCATGACGCGCCACTGGACCCTAACTTCACCGGCACCGGCCGCACCGTCACCGACGCGGATGGCTGGTACCAGTTCCAGACCATCAAGCCCGGCGCCTACCCGTGGGGCAACCACCACAACGCGTGGCGCCCGGCGCATATCCACTTTTCGCTGTTTGGCCCCAGCGTGCTGACGCGGCTGGTCACGCAGATGTACTTCCCCGGCGACCCATTGCTGGAGTACGACCCGATCTACAACTGCGTGCCGGACACCTCGGCCAAGCAGCGCCTGATCGCCAGCTTCGACCTGGAAAAAACCATTCCTTCCTATGCCCTCGGCTACCGCTGGGACATCGTCCTGCGCGGCCGCGACGCCACGCCGATGGAGAAATGAGATGAGCCTTTACGCAACCACGTCCCACACCGTCGGGCCGTATTACCACATTGGCCTGACCTGGCTGAACCGCGAAGACCTGACCGTGCCGGCCACCCTTGGCGAACGCGTGGCGATCAGCGGGCAAGTGGTGGACGGCAACGGTGATGTCGTCAACGACGCCATGCTTGAAGTCTGGCAAGCCAATGCTGCGGGCAAATACGATCACCCGGAAGATGACCAGGCCAAAGCCGTCGATCCCAACTTCGAAGGCTTTGGCCGAGTGCCGGTAGATGCCGAAGGGCGCTTTCGCTTTACCACGATCAAGCCGGGCAGCGTGCCAGGGCTTGCGGGTACGACCCAGGCGCCGCACCTGGTGGTGCTGGTGTTTGCGCGTGGGCTGGTGAAGCACTTGCTGACAAGGATTTATTTTGACGGTGAAGCGTTGAATGGCGATGACCCGTTGCTGGCGTGTGTGCCGGCTGAGCGTCGCGGCACCTTGATTGCCAAAGCGGATGCGGGCGGTGTGCATCAGTGGAATGTGATTTTGCAGGGTACAGATAAGGAAACGGTGTTCTTCGATTACTGAGGTGGCTTAAAACCTGTCGCAGGCAAGCCTGCTCCCACATTTAAAGGTGTCCCAATCAAAATGTGCGAGCGGGCTTGCCCGCGATGAGACCCTTCGAGGCGACAAGTATCCAAAAGTCTGCTTGCGGAACATGGTTGTTGCAAAGTATGTCTAGGCTATAACCGTTCCCACTGAGTGAAAAACACATGACAACAAAAACGATTCACTACACCGGAGAAGAACGCAGCAAGCGGATTTTTGCAATTGTCGGGGCCTCGTCCGGCAACCTTGTCGAATGGTTCGACTTCTACGTTTATGCCTTCTGCGCCATCTATTTTGCCCCGGCATTTTTTCCGTCGGAGAGCCCCACCGTACAACTGCTCAGCACCGCCGGCGTGTTCGCCGCCGGCTTCTTGATGCGCCCTATTGGCAGCTGGGTGTTCGGCAGTCTGGCCGACAAGCACGGCCGCAAGAATTCGATGATGATCGCGGTGCTGATGATGTGCGCCGGCTCGCTGGTTATTGCGTTTTTGCCGACCTACAAAGACATCGGCATCTGGGCGCCGATCCTGTTGTTGGTGGCGCGCCTGTTTCAAGGCTTATCGGTGGGCGGCGAGTACGGCACCACCGCCACCTACATGAGTGAGGTCGCCCTCAAGGGCCAGCGCGGGTTCTTTGCCTCGTTCCAGTACGTGACCTTGATCGGCGGGCAATTGCTCGCGGTACTGGTGGTGGTGATCCTGCAGCAATTTCTCAGCGAAGATGAACTGCGCGCCTGGGGCTGGCGGATTCCATTTGTGGTCGGTGCCGTCGCGGCGGTCATCTCCTTACTGCTGCGCCGTACCTTGAAAGAGACCACCACCAAGGAAATGCGCGAACACAAGGACGCCGGCAGCATCACCGCGCTGCTGCGCAATCACACCGCGGCCTTTATCACGGTGCTGGGTTACACCGCCGGCGGCTCGCTGATTTTCTACACGTTCACCACGTACATGCAGAAGTACCTGGTGAACACGGCCGGGATGCATGCCAAGACCGCCAGTTACATCATGACCGGCGCGCTGTTCCTCTACATGTGCATGCAGCCGTTGTTCGGGATGCTGGCGGACAAGATCGGCCGCCGCAATTCCATGCTGTGGTTCGGCGCCCTGGGCTCGCTGTGCACCGTGCCGATCCTGCTGACCCTGAAAACCGTCAGCAGTCCGTTCCTGGCCTTTGTGCTGATCACCCTGGCCCTGGCGATTGTCAGCTTCTATACCTCCATCAGCGGCCTGGTCAAAGCCGAAATGTTCCCGCCCCAGGTACGTGCATTGGGCGTGGGCCTGGCGTATGCGGTGGCCAACGCGATTTTCGGCGGCTCGGCTGAAGTGGTTGCGCTGGGTCTGAAATCCATGGGCATGGAGAACGGCTTCTATTGGTACGTCACCGTGATGATGGCGATTGCTTTCCTGTTCAGCCTGCGCCTGCCCAAGCAGGCGGCGTATCTGCACCACGATCTGTAAGGAAGAGTTATGACACTGCGCACGAGCAATCAACTGTTCGACGCCTACTTCAGCGCTGACAGCATGGCCGATGTGTTCTGCGACCAGGGGCGTTTGCAGGGCATGCTGGACTTTGAAGCCGCGCTGGCCCGCGCCGAGGCCCAGGTCGGCTTGATTCCCCAGGCCGCCGTCGCGCCGATTGCCCAGGCGTGCCTGGCGTCTTTGTACGACGTGGATGCGCTCGGCGTGGCGATTGCCACGGCGGGCAATTCGGCGATTCCGTTGGTGAAAGCGCTGGGCAAGTTGATCGCCAGTGAAGACGCCGGCGCCGAACGTTATGTGCATCTGGGCGCGACCAGCCAGGATGTGATGGACACCGGCCTGGTCCTGCAACTGCGGCGCGCGCTGGCGTTGATCGACGCTGACCTGGCGCAACTGGGTGAGACGCTTGCCGTGCAGGCCCAGCGTTATGCGCGCGTGCCATTGGCTGGGCGCACCTGGTTGCAGCATGCGACACCGGTGACCCTGGGCATGAAAATCGCCGGGTGGCTGGGGGCGGTGACGCGCAGTCGTCAGCGTCTTGCCGAGCTCAAACCGCGCCTGCTGGTGCTGCAGTTTGGCGGCGCGTCCGGAACGCTGGCGGCGCTGGGTGAGCAGGCAATGCCGGTGGCCGAAGCCCTGGCTGCGCAGTTGCAATTGAATTTACCCGAGCAACCCTGGCACACCCACCGTGACCGGCTGGTGGAGTTCGCCAGTGTGCTCGGCCTGATCGCCGGCAGCCTGGGCAAAATGGGGCGTGATATCAGCCTGTTGATGCAGACCGAAGCGGCGGAAGTGTTCGAGCCCTCGGCGCCCGGCAAAGGTGGTTCATCGACCATGCCGCACAAGCGCAACCCGGTGGGCGCCGCCGTATTGATCAGCACGGCGACCCGCGTGCCGGGCCTGGTGGCGACGATGTTGAGCGCCATGCCTCAGGAACATGAGCGCAGCCTTGGCCTGTGGCATGCCGAATGGGAAACCCTGCCGGACATTTGCCGGTTGGTGTCCGGCGCATTGCAGCAGGCGCTGCTGGTGGCCGACGGGCTGGAGGTCGACCCTGAGCGCATGGCGCGCAACCTTGAGCTGACCCAGGGCCTGGTGCTGGCCGAAGCCGTCAGCAGCGTGCTTGCCCAGCGCCTGGGCCGGGAAACCGCGCACCATCTGTTGGAGCAATGCTGCAAACGCGCCGTTGCCGACGGGCGCCATCTGCGTGCAGTGCTGGCCGACGAACCGCAGGTCACCGCCGAGTTGTCAGCCGCTGAACTGGACCGCCTGCTCGACCCGGCCCACTACCTCGGCCAGGCGCACACGTGGGTCACCCGCGCGGTGGCCGATCATTTTGCCTTGACCGCGTAAGGAGACCGCTGTGCCATTTGTACAACTCGCCGAGGGCGAACTGCATTACCAACTGGACGGCCCGCTCGACGCGCCGGTGCTGGTGCTGTCCAACTCCCTGGGCACCGACCTGCATATGTGGGACATCCAGATCCCGGCCTTCACCGAGCATTTTCGCGTGGTGCGTTTCGACACCCGTGGCCACGGCAAGTCCTTGGTCACCGAGGGGCCGTACAGCATTGAGCAACTGGGCCACGACGTGATCGCGCTGTTGGATGCGCTGCAGATCCAGCGTGCGCATTTTTGCGGGCTGTCCATGGGCGGCCTGATCGGTCAGTGGCTGGGCATTCATGCCGGTGACCGTTTGCAGCGGCTGGTGGTGTGTAACACCGCGGCCAGGATCGGCACGCCGGAGGTGTGGAACCCGCGTATCGAGATGGTCCTGCGCGATGGCCCGGCCGCCATGGTGGCGCTGCGTGATGCGTCTATCGCCCGCTGGTTCACCGCCGATTTCGCCGCCGCCAACCCGCACCAGGCCAGGCAGATTACCGACATGCTCGCTGCCACGTCGCCCGAGGGTTACGCCGCCAATTGCGCCGCCGTGCGCGATGCGGATTTTCGCGAGCAGCTGGCATCGATCAAGGTGCCGACCCTGGTGATTGCCGGGACCGAGGACGCAGTGACACCGCCGGCCGGCAGCCACTTTATCCAGAACCACGTGAAGGGCGCCGAGTACGCCGAGTTCTATGCGGCCCATCTGTCCAACGTCCAGGCCGGGGCTGATTTCAGTCACCGGGTGCTGAGGTTCTTGCTGGCTGAATAAACCGTGTGACGAGCGCGCTTGCCACCACCACCGGTGATCGAGCCGAGACCCAATTGAACCAGGAGCTTTTTTGTGGACGAGAAACACCGTTACGCCGCCGGCCTGCAAGTGCGCCGCGAAGTGCTGGGCGACGCACATGTCGACCGCAGCCTGAATGCCCTGACCGAATTCAACAGCGAGTTCCAGGAAATGATCACCCGCCACGCCTGGGGTGATATCTGGACCCGCCCCGGCCTGCCGCGGCACACCCGCAGCCTGATCACCATCGCCATGCTGATCGGCATGAACCGCAGTGAAGAACTGAAACTGCACCTGCGCGCCGCTGCCAGCAACGGCGTGACCCGCGCCGAGATCAAGGAAGTGCTGATGCAAAGCGCGATCTATTGTGGGATTCCGGCGGCGAATGCGACCTTCCACCTCGCCGAGTCGGTATGGGATGAGCTCGGCGTGGAGTCGCGCCAACAGAATTGATTTGAAAGGCACTCAAGTGTGGGAGCGGGCTTGCCCGCGAATGCGGTGGATCAGTTAAAGATAAATTGACTGACCCACCGCATTCGCGAGCAAGCCCGCTCCCACATTGGTTTCAGTGGGAATCCGCATCCCATACCCAGTTCCACACCCCCGGCAGGTGCACCACTTCATTCACATCCTTGACCGTGCGCGCCAGCGCCGCGCGTTCCAGCACGGCGCGGTCGGTATAGAACGGCTCGGCCGCAGTCTTCATGCCGTTGATCCGAGCGCTGTCCATCAGGATCTGCAAGTACTCCTGCAGGTGCCGCGCGGTGTAGCGGTTGATGTCATGGAAGGTCACCACCACCGGTATCACGCCGTCCACTGTCGGTAACTCGCCCAGCGCGATGCGCTCGCGCACCACCGACAGCTGCCGATACAAATTCGCCCGGCGCCGTGGGCTGCCGTTGAAGCCCCAGATCTTGCCGTCATTGGCACTCAGGTCGGTCAGCAACACATGCATGCCGTGGCGCTGGTAGGCAGCGAAAGTGCGCTTGTCGTAGTTCCAGAAGGGCGGGCGTACCAGCGCGGGTGAGGCGCCGGTGATGGCGGCGATATCGGCCGCGCCCTGGCTGAGGGTGCTTTCAAGCTCGGCGTCGCTCAACCAGCGGTGGTTGGTGTGAAACCCGGTGGCGGTGTGGAAGGCCAGCACGTGACCCGCCGCGTATTCACGCACCATGGTCTTTCGGCCCCGCGGGCTGCCGCCTGAGCGGGAGGCTTCGGTCTGCAGGAAGAACACCGCCTTGATACCCGGCAACACCGGGTTATTCGCCAGGTCAGCCACCACCGAGCGGCTCGGGTTGTTGTAGCCCGAGGCGCTGGGGCCGTCATCAAAGGTCAGCAGGAAACGGATCGGCGCCTGGGCTTGCAGGCGTTGTTCGGTCTGCGGCGTCAGCGCGATAGGCGCGCCGATGCAGCCGGTGAGCAGAATCGACAGAATGACAATCAGGTATTTCATGGCGGCCTGGGTTCAGAGCTGGTCATCCGTGTCGTTGAGTCCCTGTGCCGGGTGATGGGCGCGTGCACGATACAGCATGAGCGCGGCTGTCATCAGCGGTAAATCGTGCCGCCTGTCTTGAAGGGGCGGGCTGGCTTCACGCGTAAGGGGTTCGAGTCGTCGTCGCCATTGCCTTGTGCATGACCCACGCGGCTGCCAATACGGCATGGTCATTGCCGCGCGCGCGTGAGTTTTGAGGTATTGGCGGGGAACGTTCCCGCTCCCATTGAGGCAACTTGCTAAAAAACAGCCGCGACCAATCAAGTCGCGGCTGCCATTCGCACTGATGGACGCCTACAGCAGGCTGATCGGGTAACTGACGATCAGGCGGTTCTCGTCGAACTCATTGTTGCTGTAGTCGCGGCGCATGCTGGAGTTGCGCCAACGCACGTTCAAATCCTTGAGGGCGCCGCTTTGCACGGTGTAGCCCAGTTCGCTCTCACGGCCCCACTCCTTACCGTCGGTGATGGCCCCGGTGTGCACGTTGCTGCCGCTGATATAGCGGTTCATCAGGGTCAAGCCCGGGAGGCCGAGGACGACAAAGTTGAAATCGTGGCGCACCTGCCAGGATTTTTCCTGGGCGTTGTCGTAGCTGGCGTTGTAGCTGTCGTTGGCCAGGGTGCCGCCGCTGGTACCGTTGACGCGCATCCACGCGCTGTTGCCGGTGAGTTTTTGCAGGCCGACGTAGAAGGTATTGCCACCGTAACGCGCAGAAAACAGGCCGGACCAGGTCTTGTTGTCCAGCTCACCCGCACGGGCGCTGCCGTCATCCTTGCCGTAGAAGAACCCGAGGTTGGCGCCCAGGGTCCAGTCACCCACGGGCTGGCTGTGGATCAGGTTGACGTACTGCTGGCGGTAGATGTCCTTGAGCTGGGCATTCCATATGCCGATCTGGGTGCGTTTGTCGTTGAACGCATATTCGCCGCCCTGGAAGTTGAAACGGTCGGAGGTGAAGGCGGTTTTACCGGACATCGACATGTCCGTCATGCTGCTGTCATCGCGCGGGCTGTTGGCGCGGAACTGACCGCCGTAGAGCGTGAGGCCGTCGATTTCCTTGGAGGTGATCTGCCCGCCGCGCAGGGTTTGCGGCAGGGAGCGGCCGTCGTCGGCGCGCAGGATCGGCAGCACCGGCATCCACTCGCCGACCTTCAGTTCGGTCTTGGAAAGCCGCGCCTTGAACGCCACTCCTAGGCGCCCGAAGTTATCGGCCGGGCGGCCGTCGTGGTCCAGCGGCAGCAGCTGGGTGCCACCGGTGCCGCGCCCGCCATCAAGCTTTTGTGAGTACAACCCCAGCACATCCATACCCAAACCCAGCGTGCCCTGGGTGAAGCCGGACCGGGCGTCGAGAATGAAACTTTGCGTCCATTCCTGCGCGCCGCCCTGGGCTTTGGTCGGGTTGGTGTAATTGCGGTTGAAGAAGAAATTGCGCAGGTTGAGGTTGGCGCTGGCGTCTTCGAGAAAGCCGTGTTCTTCGGCGACGACAGGGAGTGCAAGACTGGCGACAGCGGTCGCCAGCCACAGCTGGCGCGGTTGGAAAATGCTCATGGTGTTGGACCTGTTGTTATTGGGGTTATGCAGGTGCCGGCCATGGTGCTTGGCGGTGTGGACGTGATGAAAGTGGGGCAGGGCGGGTTGTGGGCGCTGATCGAACGCAAGTTGATGGGCATGCCTGCATCGGCTGCCCGCCCTTGGGAAAGTTACAGTCGAGATTCAACCAGGCGGGTCAACGGAAAGGCAGGCAGGTACAGCTGGAACGCGAGCGTCAGTACCACCATGACCACCAGAAACACCAGTTGCCAGGGGCTCCAGTAACTCCAATGCAGGCCGCTGATCCACGGCCATTTGGCATTGAAGGATTCGTCGACCGTGCCCATGCGCCGGTGGCTGAACAAGTGGATCAGGATCATGCCCAGATACGTCACTATGCCCATCACGCCGAGCAAAAAGCCGAACATCACCAGCATCCCCACTTGCGGAATACCGTGGCGCAGGACCAACCAGTATTGGCGTGGGTTGAAGCGTTGGGGCAACAGCCTCTCGCTCAGCCATAGGTCGGCAACGAGGAATCGCGAGGTGATGGCGGCCCAGCCCTGAGTGAGGCGTATAGCGACGACGGTCGGCAGGAAGGTCATCAACATGAAGATGAAGAGTTCGAGCGGCACCGGGCCTTTTTTCAGGTGAATGGAGGCCACGCACGTGGCAATGGCCAGCCCGCCCCACACCCTGCCCCAGGTTTGTCCGGAGACCGGGCGCGGCAAAAATTTTCGCCAAAAAAATACATCGGGTTGCGGCAGGCGCTCCAGTAACGACGGATAGCGCCAGGCAAACTTTTGCGACAGTTGCTGGCACGCGTTCCACTGATCATCACCAAACTGGGACACCAAACGGAGCTGTTCGGCAGTCGGCATCCGCGTCAGCAGCAAGCGTGCGGGCAAGGTGTCGGGTGCGTTGCGCGGGCCGTTGTGGGCTTTTTCCAACAGGGTGTCGTAGAAACTCTCCTGTTCGCAGCGTTCAACCAGGCCCCGCCACATCCACTCGGGCTCGGGGTGCAGGCCTTTCTGGTCATCCCAGCCAAAGACCTGGCAGACGCGCTCAAACAACGGCACGCTCCACGTGGTGTCGTGGAGCAATTGCAGGACGATGCGCTGCCATTGTTGTTGCAGGTCGAACACGCGCAGCCAGGGTTGCTGGTTGTAGGCTTTAAGCAGGTTGACGAACTCGCGCTCGGCCTTTTGCTCCAGCTGTTCCTGCAGCGCCTGGCGATACGCCTGCAGCAGCTCGCCGCTTAGCGCCTCATGTTGCCAGGGGCTCATCGCCACACGTTGCCAAGGCGTCAGCCATTCCAAGTGCTGCACCGCCCAGGCGGCAATTGCCGCACGCTCACCGGGGGCATCGAAACAGTGGCGCAGCAGAGCTGCCTGGAACGCATCGGCGCAGAGTTGATGCTGGGCCTGTTCCCAGCGCTCGTCGAGGGTGTGAGCGCCCAGCCCGTTGATCAGCGCTTGCGCGCGCGTTTGCTCGGGCGGCAGGTCGAACAGGGCAGGGCTGACGAGGCGAGTATCGTCAAACTGCGCGTATTCATGCGGGTTGCCGTCGGCCAGTTCGGCCACTGGCGCGTCGATGACTTCGACCTCTTCGTCCTCATGCTCGGCCCGCCAGCGCGCGATATGCAGCGCTTGTTCGTAAGCCTCACGCAGGCGCTGGAAACCCTCGGCGTCGTCGTCCGGGCGGCAGCTTTTCAGCAGCCGCGCGTAAGCACGCTTGATGGTGCGCTCGTCGGCATCGTCCGCCAGTTGCAACACTGTCCAACAGTCCATGTCGTTCTCTCTCAGCGCCAGAACCCGTTGTCGAGTTGCTCAAGTTGGCGGGTAAGTTCGCTGCGGGCCTCACGGATGCGGCGTTCGTCCTGGGTGTCGAGCACTTGCTGGAACTGCGCGGCCCAGTGCCCGAGTTGTTCGCGCAACTCGCCGAGGTTTTCCTGGTAGAGCCGTTCGAGGCGGGCGGTCAGTACGGTGTTGACCTGCTGGTCGCGCGGGTGAATCTTCAACAGCGCCAGGGCCTGCAGGCGTTGCTGGATCTCCTGCGGGCTAAGCACGCCGGGGTTGTTCTCGATCACCAGTGAATGCTGCTCGCCGGTCAGCGGAATGTTCACCTGGGCCTCGAGCAAGCCGTTGTTGTCGTAGGTGAAGCGCACGTCCAGCGAGACCTCGCCGGCCTTGCGCTTGGGCACGGGAATTTCCAGCTGGCCCAGTTCGATGTTGTCTTTCACCAGACGGCTTTCGCCTTGGTAGATTTTCAACAGCACGCGGGTCTGGTCGTCGTGGAGGGTGACCACACTCTTGACCCGGCTGACCGGCACGCTGCTGTTGCGCTCGATCAGCGGCAGGTAATGCCCGCTTTCGATATGGCCGCCATATTGGTTCGAGGTTTCGATGCCCAAGGTGTAGGGGCAGACGTCGGTCAGCACGATCTCTTCCAGCGCTGCCGAACGGGCCTTGAGCGCTGCCTGAATTGCCGCGCCGTGAGCGACCACCTGGTCCGGATCGAGGCTGATGGACGGGAAGCGCCCGAACAAGCCAGCGGCCAGTTTGCGCACCAGCGGCATGCGCGTGGTGCCGCCGACCAGCAAGATTTCATCCAGATCGCCGACCCGAATCCGCGCATCGCGCAGGGCGCGCTCAATCGGCGCGCGCAGGCGCTCCAGCAAGGGCGTGTAGAGCTTGGCGAGTTCAGCCTGGGTGAGGGTTGTGGCCCATTGCTGGCCGTCAACGCGCAGGGCGAACTCGGCGCTGTCGTCCTGGCCCAAGGCTTTGCGCACGCGCTCGGCTTCGCGGCGCAGGGCTTGCAGTACCGTGCTGGTGGGCGGGAAGCCCTGGGCATTGCGCTGGCTGTCGACGAAGTGTTCGAGCAATAAGGTGTCGAAATCTTCGCCGCCCAGGAAGTTGTCGCCGGCGCTGGCGCGTACTTCCATCACGCCGTCGAACAGCTCGATGATCGACACGTCGAAGGTGCCGCCGCCGAGGTCGAACACCAGGAACGAGGTTTCCTTGTCACGCTGGTGCAGGCCGTAAGCCAGTGCGGCGGCGGTGGGTTCGTTGATGAGTTTTTCAACGTTGAGCCCGGCCAGTTCACCGGCGATGCGCGTGGCCTTGCGTTGGCCGTCGCTGAAGTAGGCGGGCACGCTGATCACGGCTTCGGTGACGGTCTGGCCGTAGGTGCGCTCGATGTCTTCTTTCAGGCTTTTGAGCACCAGCGCCGAGAGTTCTTCGGGGCGGAACGAGCGGTCGCCCAGGCGCACTTCGGTGGCACTGCCCATGTAGCGCTTGAACAGCGAGGTGGTCAGGTGCGGGTGGGTGTGCAGGCGTTCCTTGGCGGCTTGGCCCACCAGGATGCGGCCTTGGTCATCCAGGCCGACCACACTCGGGGTCAGCAACTGGCCAAGGGCATTGGGCACCATTTCGGTAGCGTCACCGCGCCAGACGGCGGCCAGGCTGTTGGTTGTGCCCAGGTCGATTCCTACGATCATTACGACAAGCTCCCTTTGTGGTCTGTAAGAATCTGTAACCAATTTTACCCTGAAAGGTTCCGCAGAAAGCAAGGCAAGCCCGCTTGCTGTAGTGAGCGGGCAGGTTGTGGCGAGCGGGCTTGCCCCGCGTTGGGTGGCGAAGCCGCCCCGATACAGGCTCCGCGTAGTGCCAGATGGAAATTGGTCGCCTGGTTCGGGGCCGCTTCGCGCCCCAACGCGGGGCAAGCCCGCTCGCCACGAGGAGAGGAGGGTTATCACCAGGCATAAAAAAACCGCTTCCGGTGAGGGAAGCGGTTTTATCTACAACAGCACGATTAGAACAACTTCAGTGCCGGTGCTTCTTCTTTCACAGGCTCGTTCTTCGCGGTCTGCTCGTTCCAGCCACCACCGAGGGCCTTGTACAGGTTGACCTCGCTGTTGAGCTGCGCCAGACGGTCGGTGATCAGCGATTGCTGGGCACTGAACAGCTGGCGCTGGGCGTCGAGGAACGTCAGGTTGCTGTCGACACCAATGCGGTAGCGACGCTCGGCCAGGCGGTAGTAATCCTGGTTGGCCGCGACGAAGCCACGCTGGGCGTCCAGTTGCTGCTTGTAGGTCGCACGCGCGGCGAGGCCGTCGGAGACTTCCTGGAAGCCGGTCTGGATGGCCTTCTCGTAGTTGGCCACGTTGATCTCTTTCTGGATCTTCGAGTAGTCCAGGCTTGCGCGCAGGCTACCGGCGTTGAAGATCGGGATGTTGATCTGCGGCGCAAACGACCAGGTGCCCGAACCGCCTTTGAACAGGCCGCCCAGGGTTGGGCTGGCAGTACCGGCACTGGCGGTGAGGCTGATGCTCGGGAAGAACGCTGCACGCGCCGCGCCGATGTTGGCGTTGGCGGCCTTGAGGTTGTACTCGGCCTGCACAATGTCTGGACGACGTTGCAGCAGGTCCGATGGCAACCCGGCTGGCACTTCGCTGAGCAGGTCATCCGACAGCGGCTTGCTGGCGATATTGGCCGGCAAACCGGTGCCGAGCAGCAGGGTCAGGCTGTTTTCGTCCTGGGCCACCTGGCGTGTATAGCGCGCCAGTTGCACACGGGCGTTTTCCACCGAGGTGCGCGCCTGGCTGAGGTCGAGGGCCGAGGCCACGCCGACTTCGTTGCTGCGCGAGGTCAGCTTGTAGCTCTGCTCGAATGCACCGAGGGTGTCCTGGGTCAGCTTGAGCAGTTCCTTGTCGGCCTGCCAGGTCAGGTAGGCGTTGGCCACACTGGCCACCAGGCTGATCTGGGTGCTGCGCCGCGCTTCTTCAGTGGCGAAGTACTTTTGCAGTGCTTCTTCGCTGAGGCTGCGCACGCGGCCGAACAGGTCCAGCTCATAGGAGCTGATCCCCAGGCCCGCCGAGTACTGGCTGGTGATGCCCGCTTCGCCGGTCTGCGACAGCTTGGCCGGCGTACGCGTGCGGCTGCCGCTGCCAGTGGCCGAGATGGCCGGGAACAGGTCGGCACGCTGGATCTGGTACTGCGCCGCATAGGCGTCGATGTTCAGGGCCGCGACACGCAGGTCACGGTTGTTGACCAGCGCGGTCTGGATCAGCTGCTGCAGGGCAGGGTCATGGAAAAACTGCTTCCAGCCCTGCTCGGCAGCGGCCTGGCCCGGCGCCTGGGCCGACGAATACGCCGGCCCCTGCGGGTACTGCGCTGCCACCGGCGCTTCGGGGCGCTGGTAATCAGGTATCAGCGAGCAGCCACTGAGCACGAATGCCGTGACGGCTAGGGAAAGTAGCGACTTGCTCATTGGCCAGCCTCTTTAGGAGTTTCAGTAGTGTCCGTCTTTTTGTTGCGCTCGCCAGCAGACGACACGGTTGCAAAGAACAGTGGCACCCAGAAGATCGCCAGAACGGTGGCGGTGATCATACCGCCAATTACGCCGGTACCGATCGCGTGCTGGCTGCCTGAGCCGGCACCGGTGGAAATCGCCAGGGGCAGTACGCCGAGCATGAACGCCATGGACGTCATGATGATCGGCCGCAGACGCATACGAGAGGCTTCGATGGCCGACTCGACGATGCCTTTGCCCTGTTCGTGAAGCTCTTTGGCGAACTCCACGATCAAGATGGCGTTTTTCGCCGCCAGGCCCACCGTCACCAGCAAGCCCACCTGGAAGAACACGTCGTTGGACAGCCCGCGCATGCTGGTGGCGATCAACGCACCGATCACACCCAGTGGCACCACCAGGATCACCGCGATTGGAATCGACCAGCTTTCGTACAGCGCTGCCAGACAGAGGAACACCACCAGCAGCGACAGGGCATACAGCGCAGGCGCCTGGGAGCCGGACAGGCGTTCTTCATACGACAGGCCGGTCCACGCATAACCGACACCCGCCGGCAGGTCCTTGGCAATGCGCTCGACTTCTGTCATCGCATCGCCGGTACTGTAGCCAGGCGCCGGAGTACCGAGGATTTCCATCGCGGCTACACCGTTGTAGCGCGAGAGCTTCGGTGAACCGTAGATCCACTTGCCCGACGAGATGGCCGACATTGGCACCATCTTCCCGGAGGTGCTGCGCACGAACCATTTATCCAGGTCTTCCGGGGACATCCGGCTGAAAGCATCGCCCTGCACATACACTTTCTTCACGCGACCACGGTCGATGAAGTCGTTGACGTAGCTGCCACCCAGGGCGATGGCCAAGGTCTGCTGAATGTCTGACAGGCTGATGCCCAGGGCGCTGGCCTTCTCGTCGTCGACGCTGAGCTCGTACTGCGGTTCATCGTTCACGCCGTTGGGACGCACACCTGCCAGGATCTTGCTTTGTGCCGCTGCACCCAGGAACTGGTTGCGCGCAGCCATCAGCTTGTCGTGACCGACGCCGCCCTGGTCTTGCAGGAATACGTCGAAACCGGTGGCGTTACCCAACTCCAGAACCGAAGGCGGCACGATGGCATACACCATGGCGTCCTTGAACGTCTGAGAGAAGTAAGTCTGGGCGCGCTTGGCAATTTCGAATACCGAGTTGGATGCGTCGCGCTCCTCCCATGACTTGAGCATCACGAAGGCCAGGCCAGAGCTTTGGCCACGGCCCGCAAAGTTGAAGCCGTTTACGGTAAACACCGATTTTACGCCTTTGCCTTCGCCTGGCTCGCCTTCCTTGTCGTTCAGCAGGTAGGCACGCATGTCGTCAATGACGGTCTGCGTGCGCTCCGCCGAAGAACCGACCGGCGTCTGTACCTGAGCGAAGATCACGCCCTGGTCTTCATCGGGCAGGAACGCGGCGGGGATGCGCATGAACAGCCAGATCATGCCGGCCAGGATCAGCGCATAGACCAGGAACGCCGGAATCTTGTGCTTGATCATGTTGCCGACGCCGCGTTCGTAGCTCAGTACGCCACGGTCGAACGTGCGGTTGAACCAGCCGAAGAAACCGCGCTTGGGTTGGCCGTGCTTTTCCGGGTCGATCGGCTTGAGCATGGTTGCGCACAAGGCCGGTGTGAAGATCAGGGCAACCAGTACCGACAACGCCATCGCCGAAACAATGGTGATGGAGAACTGTTTGTAGATCACACCGGTGGAACCACCGAAGAACGCCATCGGCAGCAGTACTGCGGACAACACCAGGGCAATACCCACCAGGGCGCCCTGGATCTGGCCCATGGACTTGACCGTCGCCTCTTTAGGCGACAAGTGCTCCTCGGCCATCACTCGTTCGACGTTTTCCACCACCACGATGGCATCGTCCACCAGCAAGCCGATGGCCAGGATCATGCCGAACATGGTCAGGGTGTTGATGGTGAAACCGAACGCAGCGAGGATCCCGAAGGTACCCAGCAATACCACCGGTACGGTCATGGTGGTGATGATGGTGGCGCGGAAGTTCTGCAGGAACAGGAACATCACCAGGAACACCAGCACGATCGCTTCGACCAGGGTGTCAACCACACCGGAGATCGATTCGGTCACCACCGGGGTAGTGTCATACGGCACCACCGCCTTCATGCCTGGCGGGAAGAACGGTTCCAGGGACGCCACGGTGGCGCGGATGGCCTTGCCGGTGTCCAGAGCGTTAGCACCGGCCGCCAGCTTGATCGCCATGCCGGATGCCGGTTTGCCGTTGAACTGTGCCGCGATGCTGTAGTTCTGACCGCCCAGCTCGATACGGGCGACATCCTTCAGGCGTACCTGTGAGCCGTCGGTATTGACCTTCATCAGGATATTGCCGAACTGCTCTGCAGACTGCAGGCGGGTCTTGCCGATGATGGTTGCGTTCAACTGGGTGCCGGGCACGGCAGGCAAGCCGCCGAGTTGGCCGGTAGCCACCTGCACGTTCTGTGCGGAGATTGCGGTGCTGACATCCACTGGCGTGAGCTGATAGTTGTTCAGCTTGGCCGGGTCGAGCCAGATGCGCATGGCGTACTGCGAGCCGAACACCTGGAAGTCACCTACACCGGCGGTCCGCGAAATCGGGTCCTGGATGTTGGACACGATGTAGTTGGACAGGTCGTCCTTGGTCATGCTGCCGTCTTCCGACACCAGACCGATTACCATCAGGAAGTTCTTCACCGACTTGGTCACGCGGATACCCTGCTGCTGCACTTCTTGCGGCAGCAGTGGGGTCGCCAGGTTCAACTTGTTCTGCACCTGAACCTGGGCGATATCCGGGTTGGTACCCTGGTTGAACGTCACGGTGATGGTCATGCTGCCGTCGGAGTTACTGTCCGAGGAAACATAACGCAGGTTGTCGATACCGTTGAGCTGTTGCTCGATCACCTGCACCACGGTGTCCTGCACGGTTTGTGCAGACGCGCCTGGGTAGGTCACCTGGATGTCGATGGCGGTCGGCGCAATGGCCGGGTATTGGTTGATGGGCAACTTCAGGATCGACAGTGCCCCGACCAGCATGATCACCAGGGCAATTACCCAGGCGAAAATGGGACGGTCGATAAAAAATTTCGACATGGATTACTCCCCTTTACCAGCATCGGCAGCAGGCGCTGCGGCAGTGCCGGCGGGTTTGGCGTTGTCTGCGTCCTTGACCTTGACTTCGATGCCCGGCTTGATGAATTGCAGGCCTTCGGTGATCACGCGGTCACCGGCGTCCAGGCCTTTTTCCACCAGCCAGTAGGCGCCGGCAGTACGGTTGGCGACCAGCTGACGTTGCTCGACCTTGTTGTCCTTGTTCACGATCAGCGCAGTCGGGATGCCCTTGAGGTCACGGGTCACGCCTTGCTGCGGGGCCAGTATGGCCTTGCTGTTCACACCGGCTTGCAGCTGGGCGTGGACGAACATGCCCGGCAGCAGGGTGTGATCAGGATTCGGGAACACGGCGCGCAGGGTCACGGAACCGGTGGTCTGGTCGACCGACACTTCGGAGAATTCCAGCTTGCCGTCCTGGCCATAGGCGCTGCCATCTTCCAGGGTCAGCTTGACCTTGGCGGCATTTTCGCCGGCCTTTTCCAGCTGGCCGCTTTCCAGGTCACGGCGCAGTTTCAGCATTTCAGCCGAAGACTGCGTGACGTCGACATAGATCGGGTCCAATTGCTGGATGACGGCCATGGCATCGGCCTGGCCATTGCTGACCAGTGCGCCTTCGGTGACCGAAGAACGGCCAATACGCCCGGAGATCGGCGCGAACACTTTGGTGTAGCGCACATTGATCTGGGCGGTTTGAACGTTTGCTTCGGCAGTCATGCGGTTAGCGACGGCAGTGTCGTATTCCTGGCGGCTGACGGCTTGCTCATCGACCAACTGCTTGTAGCGGTCGGTGATGGACTTGGTCTGGGTCAGGCTGGCTTGTGCGCTTTTCAGGGTCGCGTCATACACCGATGGGTCGATCTGGTAGAGCTGTTGCCCTTCCTTCACGTCGGCGCCTTCCTTGAACAGACGCTTGAGAATGATGCCGTTGACCTGAGGCCGAACTTCCGCAATGCGGAAGGCGGTGGTACGCCCCGGCAATTCGGAGGTCAGGGTAAAGGCTTGCGGTTGAATGGTGACCACGCCGACCTGAGGGGTTTGAGCGGGCGGAGCCGCTTCTTCCTTTTTACATCCGCTGAGCAGCGATGCCAGGGCGACGGCAGTGACCAGAGCGGTAACAGCTGGCTTAAGTTGCATGAAGATCCTCGGGTCAGGCGCGCAGAATGCGCACAAGAAGTGTGGAAGGGTAAAAAACAAGCTGTGAGTAGATAAGTAGCTTGCTACGCAATATACTTACGTTCATGGTTGTTTGTAAACTCTTGACAGGCTTCGCGGAATGCTGACAAAGCAGGTCCAAAAGCCTCGATTTTAGTACGTTCGGCGCCCATGACGGTGTCGTCCCACAATTATTTAGATGATCGTTACCGTCTATTAAAGCTGCGTTATCGATAGTCCCAAGTGTTCTGATTGAGGTTTTACTGCCATGGTTCGTCGCACCAAAGAGGAAGCTCAGGAAACGCGCAGCCAGATTCTCGAAGCCGCCGAACAGGCCTTTTATGAGCGCGGCGTTGCGCGCACTACGCTGGCGGATATCGCGGCGCTGGCCGGTGTGACGCGCGGTGCCATCTACTGGCATTTCAGCAACAAGTCCGATTTGCTCCAGGCACTGCTGGACACGCTGCACGAGCCCCTGGACGAGCTGGCCCGGGCGAGTGAAAGCGAGGATGAGGTCGATCCGCTTGGCTGTATGCGCAAGCTGTTGATTCATTTGTTTCATCAGGTGGCCCTGGACCCGAAAACCCGGCGCATTAATGAGATTTTGTTTCATAAGTGCGAGTTCACCGATGAAATGTGTGACATGCGCCGCCAGCGCCAGACCCATAGCCTGGAATGCAACCTGCGTATCGGCCTGACATTGCGTAATGCGGTCCATCGCGGGCAGCTTCCGGAAAATCTCGACACCACCCGTGGTGCGGTGTGCATTCATGCCTACATCAATGGGCTGATTGGCCAATGGCTTCTGGTGCCCGACAGCTTTCAGTTGCATCAAGAGGCCGAGCGCTGGGTTGATGCAGGGCTGGACATGCTGCGCCTGAGCCCCAGCCTGCGCAATTAAGACAAAATGCGTAATTGCGTCCAGTTGTGTCAACAGCAAAGACGAGCGACAGTCGATCGTCCTTGCGCCTGAAAGGTGGGGTGACTTTATATACGGGCTGGCGGCCGGTTGATAGGTAGCCGCCTAAGTATTTTGTAGCAATATTGTTGCAAGCCTGTGAAGGAATGTTTCTAAAGCTGGCGCAAATCAACATGTTGGGGTGGCTTGGGTGGGAGCCGGGCTTGCCCGCGATGCAGGCACCTCGGTACGCCAGAGGCACCGCAGCGATGCTATCGCAGGCAAGCCGGCTCCATACAAGCCTGCTGCCACATTCAATCTCCGGTATTCCAGCGCGCAGTAAAAAGCCCCGGTTCCTGCGAACCGGGGCTTTTGCGTTTCAGACGATCAAAGCGCCAGGGTTGGGTAGTCGATGTAGCCGACCGGGCCTTTGGCGTAGAAGGTTTCCGGGTGCGCTTCGTTCAGCGGCGCGTCGGCCTTCAGGCGGGCCGGCAGGTCCGGGTTGGCAATAAACGGTACGCCGAAGGCCACCGCGTCTGCCTTGCCCGAGGCCAGCCAGGCATTGGCGCTGTCCTTGGTGAAGCGTTCGTTGGCAATGTACGGGCCACCGAAGGCTTTTTTCAGTTGTGGACCGAGGCTGTCGCCGGCTTCTTTTTCACGCGAGCAGATGAACGCGATGCCACGCTTGCCCAGTTCGCTGGCGACGTAGGTGAAGGTTTCGGCCAGGTTGTCGTCGCCCATGTCATGGGAGTCGGCACGCGGCGCCAGGTGCACACCCACGCGGCCGGCGCCCCAGACGTCGATGGCGGCGTCGGTCACTTCCAGCAGCAGGCGCGCACGGTTTTCCAGGGAGCCACCGTAGTTGTCGGTGCGCTTGTTGGTGCTGCTTTGCAGGAACTGGTCGAGCAGGTAACCGTTGGCGCCGTGGATTTCCACGCCGTCAAAGCCTGCGGCCTTGGCGTTTTCGGCGCCGACGCGGTAAGCGTCAACGATATCGGCGATTTCAGCGGTTTCCAGCGCACGAGGCGTCGGGTAGTCGGCCAGCGGACGCACCAGGCTCACGTGGCCCTTAGGCTGGATCGCGCTGGGTGCCACCGGGGTTTCGCCGTTCAGGTACGACTCGTGGGAGATACGTCCGACGTGCCACAGTTGCAGGAAGATCTTGCCGCCCGCGCCGTGCACGGCCTTGGTCACATTGGCCCAGCCGCGTACCTGGTCGTTGGACCAGATGCCCGGGGTGTCAGGGTAGCCCACGCCCAGCGGTGTCACGGAGGTAGCTTCGCTGAGGATCAGCCCGGCAGACGCGCGTTGCACGTAGTACTCGGCCATCAGCGCGTTGGGTACGCGGCCTTCATCGGCACGGCAGCGGGTCAGCGGCGCCATGATGATGCGGTTGGACAATTGCAGGTCGCCCAGTTTGATCGGATCGAAAATAGTCGTCATGGGATAACACCCTTCTGTTTAAGTGGATTGATCAGTTGGTCGCAGGGGCCAGGTCGGCATCGCCGCTCTGACGGAAAGTAATCAGGGTCACCAGCAAGGCCAGGATCGCCAGGGCCGCAGCCGCCAATGGCACGCTGGTCAGGCCGAATCCATGGGCAATCACACTGCCGCCGACCCAGGCGCCGAGGGCATTGCCGATGTTGAAGGCGCCGATATTCAAGGTGGACACCAAATTCGGTGCGGCCTTGCCGAAGGTCACCACGTTGATCTGCAGCGCCGGTACGGCGGCGAACGAGGCGGTGGCCCACAGGAACAGGGTGATTTCAGTCGGGATCACCGCGACGCTGGTCCAGGTCAGTACCGTGGACACCACCGCCATGCTGATGAATACACCGATCAAGGTGGCCGCCAGGCGTTTGTCCGCCAGCTTGCCGCCGATGATGTTGCCCACGGTGAGGCCCAGGCCGATCAGCAGCAGGGTCCAGGTCACGCCTTTGGGCGACACGCCGGTGACGTCGCCCAGCAGCGGCGCGACGTAGGTGAAAAGGGTGAACATGGAGGCGGCGAACAGCGCGGTCATGGTCAGCGACAACCAGATGCCGGCACCTTTGAGGGCGGCCAGTTCGGCGCGCATGTCGAGTTTTTCTTCGTCACGCTTGGCCGGCAGAAAGCGGATCAGGCCGATCAGCGCCACAACGCCGATTACCGTCACGGCCCAGAAGGTCGAGCGCCAGCCAGCTTCCTGGCCCAGCGCGGTACCCAGCGGCACGCCGAGCACATTGGCCAGGGTCAAGCCGGTAAACATCAAGGCGACCGCGGATGCTCGTTTGTTGGCCGGCACCAGGTTGGCGGCGACCACCGAGCCGATACCAAAGAACGCACCGTGGCACAGCGCGGTGACCACGCGGGCAAACATCAGCACGTTGTAGTCACTGGCCAGGGCGCAGAGCAGGTTGCCGACAATAAAGATGCCCATCAACGCTACGAGGGCGGCCTTGCGTGGCAGCCTGGCGGTGGCCAGTGCCATGAAGGGGGCGCCGATGGCCACGCCCAAGGCGTAGCCGGTGACCAGCCAGCCGGCGCCGGGAATCGACACGCCCAGGTCCGCCGCCACATCGGGCAGCAAGCCCATGATGACGAACTCGGTGGTGCCGATGGCGAAGGCGCTGAGGGCCAGTATGAGTAGCGAGAGGGGCATTGGCGTTTCCTTGGTTACAGCGGTTCGATGATTTCAGCGCTAAGTTCAGTCGTAAGCGCCGTGAGAAAGGCTTGGATCACTTCCTCATTGCGCCTGAAAAAGTGCCACTGCCCGGCCTTCTGGCTGCTGATCAAACCCGCCCGTTGCAAGGTCGCCAAGTGGGCCGACACGGTCGACTGGGACAAGCCGCAGCGCTGGTCGATCTGCCCGGCGCAGATGCCGTATTCGTGGTTGTGCACTTGCTCGGGGAACTGCACTTTCGGGTCTTTCAGCCAGGTGAGGATGTCTCGTCGTACTGGGTGCGCCAGGGCTTTTATTATTTCGTCGAGGTCGGTGGACATGGCAGATGCTCGTTTTCGTAAAACGTTATATCGCGATGAGGCGAACTTTAAATCGTTACATCCCGATACACCAATATGCTTTTGGTCTTAAGACCGGCTATTTCGGTATATCGGGTTATAACGATACATGGATGGCAGTGGTAGACTGCGCGCCATGAATTATCTCGCACATCTGCACCTGGGCGGCCAACTTCCTGCGCAATTGCTGGGCAGCCTCTATGGTGACTTCGTCAAAGGCCGCCTGCAGGGCCAGTTCAGCCCGCAAATCGAAGCGGCGATTCAGTTGCATCGCTCCATCGATCGCTTCACCGACAGCCACCCATTAGTAGGCGAGGCGTTGTCACGCTTCTGCCTGACCCGCAAGCGCTACGCCGGGATTGTCCTGGATGTGTTTTTCGATCACTGCCTGGCGCGGGACTGGGCGCTGTATGCCGACCAGCCGCTGGAGCGCTTCACGGCGCAGGTGTACCGCGTGCTGGCGGCCGAGCCGCAGTTGCCGGGACGGCTGGCGCAGATCGCACCCTATATGGCGGCGGATGATTGGCTGGGTTCGTACCGCGAGTTCGCGGTGATGGAACAGGTGTTGCGTGGGATCTCGCGGCGTTTGACCCAGCCCGAGGAATTGAGGCATGCCATGCAGGAGTTGCGGGTGTTGTATGAGCCGTTGAGTGAAGACTTTCGGCTGTTCTATCCAGAGTTGCAGAAATTTGCACAGCTCCAACTGACAACTGAGATCTAACTGTGGGAGCTGGCTTGCCTGCGATAGCAGTCTGTCAGTTGAAAGAGATGTGGCTGACCCGCCGCTATCGCAGGCAAGCCAGCTCCCACATTTTGAACTGTGTTCCGTTCATCTCAAGCTGCGAACGCCGGCCGAGCCGCCACTTGCTCCGCCTCCGGCAACGGCCCAAACAACGCCTTTTGCACCGCCTGCTGCGCCTGGAACGCCAGCGCCGCGCGTTCCTGCCCGGCACACGCAATCGGCTGCAGCACATGAATCTCCACATCGCCCTGGTCGTTGGCAAACAGGCGCATCAGGTGCGAGAGCAAATCGTCGTCACCAATAAACGGTGCCAGCGGGTCCACTTGCCCATCACGCAAATAACGAATCGCCACCGGTTGCAGCGACACATCGGCATCAATCGCACTGGCCAGCAAACGCCCGTGGAAGGTGCGCAGGCTGCGCCCGTCCGTGGTGGTGCCTTCGGGGAACATCAGCAGCGGGTGCTGTTGCTCCAGGTGACGGGTCATTTGCTTGCGGATCAACTGGCTGTCGCCCGAACCCCGGCGGATAAACAAGCTGCCGGCTTTGGCCGCCAACCAGCCGGCCACCGGCCAGGTGCGCACTTCGGCCTTGGACAGAAAGGACATCGGCGCCACAGCGCCCAGCAGTGGGATATCGGTCCAGGACACGTGATTGCTCACCCACAGCATCGGCGTTTTTGGCAATTCACCGTGCACCGTCACACGAAAGGGCAGGGCGTGGGTCAGCCGCGCCATAAAGAATCGCGACCAGCGCTGGCGGCGCACCATCGAGTTGGCCACGCCCAAACGCTCGAACACGCCAAACACGCTGGCCATGCTCAGCCCCAGCGCGACCACCAACAGCACCCGGGCGATGCGCCCGTACACACGCAGGCGGGCCATCACATGGCCGCCTTGAAGTGGCGGGCGTAACGTGGGCACAGCTCGTCACGCTTGAGCAGAATGAACACGTCGGCCACCTGGAAATCTTCATCCCAGCACGGCTCCCCGCAGATCTTCGCACCCAGGCGCATGTAAGCCTTGAGCAATGGCGGCATTTCGGCGATCACGTTGGACGGCAGGTCCAGTGCCGGCAGTGGCTTTTTCGGCTCGGCGCGCAGGTGTTCGTTGCACAGGTAGCGTTCGCGCAGGCGCTGCATGATCGCGTGGGCCTGGATGCCACCGTCGTGCATCGGGATGCTCGCGCAGCCCATCAAGTAGCTGTAGCCGCCCTGGTTCAAGACTTCCGCCAACTCGCCCCACAACACGGCAATGGTGCCGCCGTTGCGGTAGGCCGGGTCGACGCAGGTGCGACCGATTTCCAGGATCGGGCCTTGCAGGTGCAGCAAGCCGTGCAGGCTGAATTCTTCTTCGCTGTAGAACCGGCCCAGGGTGCTGGCGGCCTGGTGGTCGAGCAAACGGGTGGTGGCGACCAATCGACCGCTGTTCAAATCCCGCACGCCGATGTGGCTGCAGTGAACATCATAGTCATCCATGTCCAGACCCAGTTCCGCGCCTTTCAGCTTGGCGTTGAACTCGCCGCTGAACACGTTGAACCGCAGGGCCTGGGCTTCCTGCAAAGCCTTGGCGCCAATCAGGCGTTCGGCTTGCAGGCGGCGTTCATTGCCGGTGTCGCTGATGCGGGCGATCTGAGTCATGGCGAATCTCCGAGTGCCAGCCACATTTCGGCCGGTCGACTTGTTTGTCCAAACTCAGGCTATGTAGGCTCGGTGTCAGCGCCATGAAGTTACGGTGACGCTTAGATGACAGCCGTTGATGTCGCCAATCTGTCATGCGCCTCGGCTAGGCTCGCGGGCTTGAATGCCCCCTTGAGTTCGCGTCCATGGTCCGAGGCTTGTTGTGCGTTGCCCTGCTGTTTGTCACCGTTGCCGCCCACGCCGACACCTGGCCTGACAAGGACTGGGCCCATGGCACAGCACCCACCGGCCCCGCTGTCGATGCTCTGACTGCCTATGCGTTCCCAACCCGTGACGACGCCACCCGCCAAGGCATTCGCACCGACGCGCTGCTGGTGATCCGCGACGGCGAGATCATCTATGAGCGCTACGCCGCACCCACTACCGCGAGCACGCCGCACCTGACCTGGTCGATCAGCAAAAGCCTGATGGCCACGGTGCTCGGCGTGGCCTATGGCGAAAATCGCTTCAAACTCACCGACCCCGCCGCACGCTTCTACCCGCCGATGAAGCAGCACCCCAAAGTGACGATGGCCGACCTGCTGCACTGGGCCTCGGGCCTGGATTGGCAGGAAGATTACGAATACGCGCCGTTGAAATCTTCGGTGGTGGCGATGCTCTACACCCGTGGCCGCGCCGACATGGCCGAGTTCGCCGCCGACACCGAGGCCGCAGCGGCACCGGGCCAAGCCTTCCGTTACTCCAGCGGCGACAGCAACATCCTCTCCGCCACCCTCAAAGGCATGCTCGGCCACAAGGCCTATATGAGTTACCCGTGGGACGCGCTGTTCAAGCCGCTGGGCATTCGCAACGCCACTTGGGAAACCGACGCCGACGAAACCTTCGTCGCCTCCTCTTACGCCTACCTTACCGCCCGCGACCTGGCGCGCGTCGGCCTGCTGATGGCACGCGATGGGCGCTGGGGCGAGCAGCAATTGCTGCCCAAAGAGTGGGTCGCCTTCAACCGCCAACCCTTCGACAACTACAAAGCCGGCCAGGATGAAGCCGTACCCGGCGGCCAGTGGTGGTTGAACCAGGGCGCGCCAAGACCATGGCCCGACGCCCCGGCTGACACCTTCGCCGCCCTCGGCCATTGGGGTCAGGCGCTGTTTGTGATGCCCGATGAACACCTGGTAATCGTGCGTTACGGCGATGACCGCGACGGCAGCTACCGCCACAACGAACTGCTCAAACGCGTGCTCGCGGCGGTGCAACCATGATCCGTCGTCACCCGTTCATCAGCCTCTTTCTACTGCTGTTGATCGCGTTGCTGGGCTGGGTCTGGCATGAGCGCGTCAACCTGCAAGCCTTCCCCGACATCATCGCGGCGTACACCGCCAAGGAATATTGCTCGTGCCGGTATGTGCAGAACAATCCGGCCGAGTATTGCCTGGGGTATGTAAAGCAATACGTGCCGACCAGCGCGTTCAGCGACAACCCGGAGCGCAGTGAAGTGACGGCGAGTGGGTTGGGGCGCACGCATACGGCGCGCTGGCTAGGCGACCGTCAAGGCTGCCGCCTCAACCCCTGACACACCCAGGATTCCCTGTGGGAGCTGGCTTGCCTGCGATGCAGACACCTCGGCACATCAGGCATAACCAGTTGATGCCTTCGCAGGCAAGCCAGCTCCCACATTTGACCGAGTACACGCGTCTACCTGATGTACTGAGCTCAAAATGTGGGAGCGGGCTTGCTCGCGAATACGGTGGGCCAGTTATATATAAGCCGACTGACACACCGCCATCGGGAGCTAGCCCCCTCCCACATTGGATTTGCATTAATCATTGGAAATGAGAGAGGTCCAGGCAGGCGCCCGATGCACTGCACCGGGCGCGAACGACTTACTGCGGGGTTGGGCTGCCAGGCTGCATAGCCAGCAGCAGGTCATCAATGATGGCCTTGCCCATTTCTCCCAGGTAATGCGAGGCGAATGCAAACTTCTCCGCCTTGGGGTCCATGGCAGCTTCAAGGGAGAGCATTTTTGCGTAATAGAGCACGTGGGATGCGTGTTCCAGGGCTTCCACAAGCGGAACCCCGGCGTTGACGCGGAACACTTTCAGATGGCTTTTGTTCTCTCCGCAGTCTGCGAAGGTGGCGGCGCCGATGGTTTCGGCTGATGTTGCGTTAGTCATAACTGATTCCTTTTGCATGAACAAAAAGAGCTGCCACTAACGTTTCCAGGCGAAGGGTGGCAACTGTACGCGGGCTGGAAACCGAGGCAAAAGGAACCCGGCAGACCCGAAGGTCTCCCACGTACAGCCGCCAAAAAGCACAAACTGCAGGCATAAAAAAAGCGCCTGCTGATTGTTTGACGACGCTGTAGCGTCCTTAAGCATCGGGTTTCCAGGCCCGGTCGCTGATGAGCAGCGACGGAGGCGAGGTTAACTCTATGCACGCGCCGTCGCAACCGGTGGCCAATAGCTGTCCGCAATCTGCGTTGTGTGGCGAGGGAGATTGGCCCCGTTTGACTGCGCAGCAGTCACCAGCTTTTAGGGGCGCTTCGCACCCCAGCGCAAGCAAGCTTGCTCGCCACAGGGTTATTAGGTGTCCGCCTCAGGTTCCACCCAGTGGAACCACCTTTGATTGTCCTCCCGCCCACATCGCGGTTAGCTGACGATGTGTCGCCAACAAGAACGGGAACACCCGCCTGTGAGGAGAATCACCATGCGCCCACACCAGCACATTCTGGATTGGCTCAGCGACGTCGCCAGCGACTTGCACGCCGTGCGTCAAGACATCCACGCCCATCCCGAACTCGGTTTTGAAGAAAACCGCACCTCGGCGCTCGTCGCGCAATCCTTGAGAAATTGGGGGTATGACGTGCACACCGGCATCGGCAAAACCGGTGTGGTCGGCGTGCTGCGCAATGGCAGCAGCCCGCGTACGTTGGGCATTCGCGCCGACATGGACGCCTTGCCCATCATCGAAAACACTGGCGCGGCCTACACCAGCCAGCACGCCGGGTGCATGCACGCCTGTGGGCATGACGGCCACACCACCATGCTGCTCGGCGCCGCACGTTATCTGGCGGCGACGCGGCAATTCGACGGTACGTTGAACCTGATTTTCCAACCCGCTGAAGAAGGCCAGGGCGGCGCCGAGGCGATGCTGGCCGATGGTTTGCTCGAGCGTTTCCCCTGTGACGGCTTGTTCGGGATGCACAATATGCCGGGCTTGCCGGCTGGGCATTTGGGCTTGCGGGTCGGCCCGATGATGGCTTCGCAGGACTTGCTCACCGTGACCCTCGAAGGCGTCGGCGGCCACGGGTCCATGCCGCATTTGACGGTGGACCCGTTGGTGGCGGCGGCGAGTATGGTCATGGCCTTGCAGACTGTGGTGTCGCGCAACATCGACACCCAGGAAGCCGCCGTGGTCACGGTCGGTGCGCTGCAAGCAGGGCAGGCCGCCAACGTGATTCCTCAACAAGCTCTGTTGCGCCTGAGTCTGCGCGCGTTGAACCCCAAGGTGCGCGAGCAGATGCTGGAACGCGTCAACGCAATCATCCAGACCCAGGCCGCCAGCTTCGGCTGCACGGTGCAGATCGAACACCGCCCGGCCTACCCGGTGCTGGTCAACCATGCCGAAGAAACCGAGTTCGCCCGCCAGGTCGGCGTCGCCTTGCTCGGCGCCGATGCGGTGGACGGCAACACGCGCACGCTGATGGGCAGCGAGGACTTCGCCTGGATGCTGCAGCGCTGCCCCGGCAGTTACCTGTTTATCGGCAACGGCGTGTCGCGGCCGATGGTGCATAACCCCGCCTATGACTTCAACGACGACATCCTGCTGACCGGCGCCGCCTATTGGGGCGCGCTGGCCGAGAGCTGGCTCAAGCCTGCCTGACGACCGCCTTTTTTCTGCCGCTGGACCCTTGCCCTTATCGGTTGAATGGAGTGTTCCTCATGCAGATTTCAAAACCCGGTGTTTCGCGCACCCGCCAGGTGGTGGCGGCGGTGATCGGCAACGCGCTGGAATGGTATGACTTTATCGTTTATGGCTTTCTGGCCAGCATCATCGCCCGGCAGTTTTTCCCCTCGGAGGACGAGTACGCCTCGCTGTTGATGGCCTTGGCCACCTTCGGCGTGGGCTTTTTCATGCGCCCGGTGGGCGGCATCCTGCTGGGCATCTACTCCGACCGCAAAGGTCGCAAGGCGGCGATGCAGTTGATTATCCGGCTGATGACCGTGTCCATCGCGCTGATCGCCTTTGCGCCCAATTACGCCGCCATCGGCATGGGCGCGCCGTTGCTGATCGTGGTGGCGCGCATGCTTCAAGGCTTTGCCACCGGCGGTGAGTACGCGAGTGCCACGGCGTTTCTGGTGGAAAGTGCACCGGCCCATCGCAAAGGTTTGTATGGCTCCTGGCAGTTGGTGGGGCAATGCCTGGCGGTGTTTGGTGGTGCGGCGATGGTCGCGCTGGCCACGCATTTCTTTGCGCCGCAAACCCTCGACCTGTGGGGCTGGCGTGTGCCGTTCGTATTGGGTTTGCTGATCGGTCCGGTGGGGCTGTGGATTCGGCGGCACATGGAAGATCCGGAAGAATTTATCCAGGCACGCAAGCAGGCCACGGGTCCGGCGCCGAGTTTGATGGACGTGCTGCGTGAGCATCGACGCAGCATCCTGGTGTCGATGGGCTTGGCTTGCGGCGCGACGGTGTCGTTTTACGTGGTGCTGGTGAATATGCCGACCTTCGCCCACAAAAGCCTCGGCCTGCCACTGGACCAAGTACTGATGGTGCAGATGTTTGCGGTGGCGCTGATGACCGTGGTGATTCCGCTGTCCGGCCTGCTCTCGGATCGCCTCGGGCGGCGGCCGGTGTTGATGGCTTTTACCCTGGCCTTCTTCGTGATGGTCTACCCGTTGTATGTGTGGGTGGCCGCCGCGCCATCGATTGAGCGTTTGCTGGTGATGCAAGTGCTGCTCTGCACGGCCATCGGCGGTTTCTTTGGCCCGGCGCCGACGGCCTTGGCCGAGCAGTTCCCTATCGAGGTGCGCTCGACCGGCGTGTCGGTGGCCTATAACGTGGCAGTGATGGTGTTCGGCGGCTTTGCGCCGTTGATCGTCACCTGGCTGACCAAAGTGTTGGGCACGCCAGTGGCGCCATCGTTTTACGTGTTGTTCGCTTGCGTGCTGACGCTGCTGGGCACTTACTGCATGCAGGAGGCACCGCGGGCAAACAAAGCGCTGCCGTTTTCAAGTGAGGTGAAGCCTTGAGCATTGTTGAGTGGGACGCGACTGAGCTGTCGCGGGCGATTCATGCGCGGCAAGTGTCGTGTGAAGACGTGATGCACGCGTACCTGGCGCAGATCCAGCGCTTTAATCCGCGCGTGAATGCGCTGGTGTCGTTGCGCGACGTTGACGCCGTACTGGCCGAGGCCCGGGCCTGTGATCGCGAACTGGCACAGGGCCAATCGCGCGGCTGGATGCACGGCATGCCCCAGGCGATCAAGGACCTGGCCGCCACCAAGGGCCTGCGCACCACCTTGGGCTCGCCGTTGTTTGCCGAGCATGTGCCCAGCGAAGATGCCATTAGCGTGGCGCGGGTGCGGGCCAGCGGCGCGATCATTATCGGCAAGACCAACGTGCCCGAATTCGGCCTCGGTTCGCAGACCTACAACACCCTGTTCGGCACCACCGGCAATGCGTATGACCCACGCCTGGTGGCGGGCGGCAGCAGTGGCGGGGCGGCGGTGGCCCTGGCGCTGCGCATGCTGCCGGTGGCCGATGGCAGCGACATGATGGGCTCGCTGCGCAACCCGGCCGCGTTCAACAATGTGTTCGGCCTGCGCCCGTCGCAAGGGCGCGTGCCGCACGGGCCGATGCCGGAAGTGTTCGTGCAGCAACTGGGTACCGAAGGCCCGATGGGCCGCAGTGTCACCGATGTGGCGCGGTTGCTGAGCATCCAGGCCGGTTACGACCCGCGGGTACCGTTGTCATCCAAAGACGACCCGACAGTGTTCGGCGAACCCTTGCAGCGCGACTTCAAAGGCGCGCGTCTGGGTTGGCTGGGGGACTACAACGGCTATCTGCCAATGGACGACGGCGTGTTGAGCCTGTGCGAATCGGCCCTTGGTGATTTCGTCACGCTGGGGTGTGAAGTAGAAAGCTGCCAGCCGGCGTTTTCCCTGGCGCGGCTATGGCGCAGTTGGTTGGTGCACCGCCATTGGCTGGTGCACGGCAATCTCGGCGCGGCCTACGCCAACCCGCAAAAACGTGCGTTGCTCAAACCTGAGGCGCAATGGGAAGTGGAGGGCGGCCTGGGCTTGAGTGCCCAGCAGGTGTACCAGGCGTCGGTGGATCGCAGCGAGTGGTATCGCGCCTTGGCCAAGTTGTTCGAACGTTACGATTTCCTGTTGCTGCCCACCGCTCAGGTGTTCCCTTTCGATGCACAACAGGCGTGGCCGCGCCTCGTTGGCGGGCGCGAAATGGACACGTACCACCGCTGGATGGAGGTGGTGATCGGGCCGACACTCGCCGGTCTGCCGAGCATGAGCATCCCGGTGGGTTTCAACCCTGGCGGCTTGCCCATGGGCCTGCAGATCATCGGCCCGGCCCAGGCCGACCGCGCGGTGCTGCAACTGGCATACGCCCATGAGCAGTTGACGCAATGGGTGCAGCGCCGGCCACCGGCGTGCCTCGAATCAGGTGATTGACGCGCAACCGGGCCTGTATCTTGCTGTGAAAAATGATCATCCACCGGCAACAAGGAGATCGAACATGGGCAGCCACGCCGAGACAGGCACCGTACGGTCGGTTGAGCGCGCACTGGCAATTGTCGAATTGCTCGGTGAACACCAGGCGTTGGGGTTGGAGGAGCTGCATTATCTGACGCGTTTGCCCAAGGCCACTGTGTCGCGCATGTTGCTGACCCTGCAAGAGCAGGGTTGGGTCTATCGCGGCCTGAGCGATCGCCGTTATCGCCTGCGCGCCCAGCGCTTGTTCGGCGACACCCAGCAACGCTTCAAGCGCCAGGTGGTGGAAAGCGCTGCGCCGTGGCTGCTTGAATTGAGCGAACGCACCGGGCTGGTGGTGGATTTATCCTGTTTTGATGGCGAGCGCCTGGAGGTCATGGAAAGCGCGATCCCCAGCGTGCTGCGCAAGTTGTATCCGAACAATTGCCAGATCGTCGGCCAGCACGCCAGCCTGTTTCACTCGGCGATGGGCAAGGCCTGCCTGACGCAGCTGCCCGCCGAAGAGGTGCAACGCCTGGCGGGCCGCGATCACGTGGCGGCCGATGAGCAGTTGCACACCTGCGAGCAAACCCAGCACCAGGGATTTGGCCAGCGCACCGAAGGTTATTGGGAATACCCGGTACGCCTGCCGTTCCTGATTCGCGCAGTGGCGTTGCCGGTGCAGGCCAATGGGCGCCTGGTCGGCAGCATGGCGTTGCACTGGCCGATGCATCAGGCGCCGGTGGAGCGCGTGTTGAACTTGCATATGGCCAGCCTTGAAGCGACGGTGCGCGATGTGCAACGGGCGCTGGCCTGACAGTCACCGCTGAACAAAAATGTGGGAGCTGGGGTGGGGGGGGGGGGGGGGGGTGTGGGGGCGGGGTGCTTTACAGATTAA